>NZ_DKLM01000032.1 GCF_002455975.1 Clostridium sp. UBA6640 | reverse complement strand
ATTTTGTATCATACTGCGTCGTCAGAACTTCATGATAGCTAAACTATCATGAAAACCTGTCTTCTTGTCTGATGCAAAAAATATTTCACATCTTTAACTAGCTATTTTATTTCATATGCTTAAAATATACTAACATCTTTGGTCTATTATTTTCTTTCAGATACCTAATTGAAAAAATTTCTTTTTATAGGTATAATATATAAGTCTAGCTATATACTTTTTTAAATAAATTAAAGAAATCATTTTATTAATTATAGAAATGAGGGGAGAAAAATGGAGAATAATATTAAAAAGCTTCCTTTAATTCCTCTAAGAGGGGTAAATATCTTTCCATATATGGTTTTACATTTTGATGTGGGAAGAGAAAAATCAATTCTTGCCCTTGAAGAAGCAATGTCAAAGGATCAAAAAATATTTTTAGTTTCTCAAAAAGATGCTAAGGTTGAAGAACCAGAAGAAAAAGATATATACAAGGTTGGAACTGTGTGCAATATAAAACAGTTTGTTAAATTGCCAGGAAACTATATGAGAGTTCTAGTGGAGGGAATATCAAGAGCAAGGATAGTAAAATATATAGATGAAGAAGATTCAATTTATTCTGAGGTTGAAATAATTGAAGACATACAATATGAGAATGATAGTGAATGTATGGCATATGTAACATCTATAGAAGAAGCTTTTGATAGATATTTAGAACTTATAGGTGATATGAGTTCAGAAGTTCTGATAGATTTAGAAGATGAAGAAGACTATGGTAGATTTTGTGACACTATAGGTTCCTATATGATGTTAAAGCAAAATAAGAAACAAGAACTTCTAGAAGCTATAGATGTTAAAGAGCGTTTAGAAAAGCTCCTTATATTTATAGAAAATGAAATTGAAGTTGTTACACTAGAAAAGAAAATAGGAACTAAAATTAAGAGCAAAATTGGAAAGGTTCAGAAAGAATATTATTTAAGGGAGCAACTGAAAGTAATACAAGAAGAATTAGGGGAAGAAGACGAAGAAAGTAGAGAAATAAGAGAGTACGAAGACAAGATTAATAAAAATAAATTGCCTAAAGAAGTTAAGGAAAAAGCAGTTTATGAACTAAATAGATTAAAGAGTAGTGGAGCTCACACACAGGAAGCAGTGGTTATAAAAAATTATCTAGATTGGGTATTAGAGCTTCCATGGAACAAGCTAACTAAAGATAATTTAGATATAAAGAATGCTAGAAAAGTCTTAAATGATGAGCATTATGGACTTGAAGATGTTAAAGAAAGAATAATAGAGTATCTAGCAGTAAGAAAAATAAGTAGAACTTTAAAAGGCCCTATACTTTGTCTTGTAGGACCACCAGGAGTAGGAAAAACTTCTATTGCTAAATCTGTGGCTAATGCGCTAGGACGTAAGTTTGTAAGAATGAGTTTAGGTGGAGTTAAAGATGAAGCTGAGATAAGAGGACATAGAAAGACTTACGTAGGTGCAATACCAGGTAGAATTATAAATGGTATGAAAGAGGCAGGATATAAAAATCCATTATTTTTATTAGATGAAATTGATAAAATGGGTGCAGATCAAAGAGGAAGCCTTGCAGATGCACTGCTTGAAGTTTTAGATAGTGAACAAAATTCAACTTTTAGAGATCACTACTTAGAACTAGATTTCGATTTATCAAAAGTTTTATTTATAACAACAGCAAACTCCTTAGATACTATATCTAGACCATTATTAGATAGAATGGAAATAATAGAAGTAACAGGATATACACCAGAGGAGAAATTTTTTATTGCTAAAGATCATTTAATTCCTAAACTATTAAAAGAACATAACATGGAAGAAGGGCAAATTAAAATATATGATTCTGCCGTAAAAAATATAGTAGAGAACTATACAAGAGAATCAGGAGTTAGAAATTTAGAAAGAAAAATATCTTCTGTTATAAGAAAAACTATTACTGAAATGGTAGAGAAGGATAAGAAGAAGGTAGCTATAACTACAAGTTATGTTAGAAAGTATTTAGGACCAGAAATTTATAGTTATGATGATTTAGATAAAGAAGATAAAATAGGTGTTGTAACTGGGCTTGCATGGACTGGATATGGCGGAGATACATTACCTGTAGAGGTAACTGTTATGGAGGGAAATGGTAAGCTTCAATTAACAGGACAATTGGGTGATGTAATGAAAGAATCTGCTAAGGCAGGATATAGTTATGTAAGAGCAAATAGTAAACACTTTAACATTGAAGATAATTTTTACAAGGATAAAGATATTCATATACATGTACCAGAAGGTGCAGTACCTAAAGATGGACCATCGGCAGGTGTAACAATGGTAACAGCAATGGTGTCTGCATTAAGTAATAAAAAAGTTAAACATAATGTGGCTATGACTGGAGAAGTTACTTTAACAGGAAGAGTACTTCCAATTGGAGGATTAAAAGAAAAGAGTTTAGCAGCTTATAGAATGGGTATAGATACAATTATTATACCTAAAGATAACAAAAAAGATCTTAGCAAACTGCCAAAATCTTTAAAAAACAAATTAAACTTTATAATAGCGGAGAACGTAGATGATGTATTGGAAAATGCATTAATTGGAGAGATGAAAAATGGAAATTAAGCAATCAGAATTCACTATATCAGCAGTAAAACCAGAGCAATATCCTACAGACAATAGGATTGAATTTGCATTTGTAGGTCGTTCAAATGTTGGAAAATCATCACTTATAAATACTTTAACAAATAGAAGAAAGCTGGTTAAGGTAAGTGGCACACCAGGAAAGACTAGATTAATAAACTTTTTTATAATTAATAATGAATTTTATTTTGTAGACTTACCTGGCTATGGATATGCTAAAGTATCAAAAAGTGAAAAGGCAACTTGGGGTCAAATGATGGAAAAATATTTAGTCAATAGACCACAACTTAAAAAGGTTGTATTGTTAGTAGATTCAAGGCATAAACCTACAAATGACGATATATCAATGTATGAATGGGTAAAACATTATGGATATGGCGTGGTGGTAGTTGCTACTAAAAAAGATAAATTAACTAAAAATGAACTTTTTAAAAGCAATAAACTAATTAGAGAAACGTTAAAAATGGATAAAGATGAGCCACTTCTTTTCTTTTCATCTTTAAAGAAAGAAGGAAAAGAAGACCTTTTAGAGGAATTATTTAAGGGAATAGAAATATAATAATAAAGGCATATACAATTTAAGTATATGCCTTTATTAAGGTATATACTTAAATTGTTAACTATTTTTTAGAAAATCTTTGTTTTTTATTGATATATGAAAATGATATTAATGAATTTCAAAAAATAACATTTTGTTAAAAATCCATCATAAAGAAGTTGATTAGTTGTTATTTGTTATAAAAATAGTATATAGTGTACTAATATCAATTAATTTTAATAGGAGGTAGTAGGTTGCAATTATTAGTTAATATATTAGTTTTATTGCTAGTTTATTTTTTACCCTATTTTGTGTTGATATATGAATATAGCTACAAGAGGGGAAGTTATAAATTATTTTCAATAAAAAATATTTTTTTTACCTTAATATATACATTATTAGTATTAATTAGTCCATCGATGATATCTAACTTATATCCTTTTGTTATAGTAATAATATTAATAATACATATGAAAAAAACAAATTTAGATGATTATTATGGATATGAATTTTCTATAAAAACTATAGACATATTCTCAGCTTTTAAATATGGAATTATATCCTATATTATAATGATATCTGCATCAATGGCATCGAGTTCGATATTAACAAGTTTAGGTGTTCAATTGAAAGAGCAAGAAGTGGTTACAATATTATCAGATTATGACTTATTAACTTTTTTTATAGTAGTACCTTCAACTGTAATATTTGCTCCTATATTAGAAGAATTTGTATTTAGATATTTATTGTTTGAGAAATTTTTAAAAAAGAGAATTGGAGTTATATTAGCTAGTATAATAACTAGTATAATATTTGCTTTAGTACATTTTAGTTTAACAGCTTTTTTAGTTTTATTCACAGTAAGTATGGTTACATGTTATTTAATTCATAAAAAAGGTTACTGGTATGCTGTTATAGCTCATCTATCTTTAAATTTAATGACTACAATTTATCTATTTATTGATAAATTTAATTAAATAAATCATGACTTTAAAAGCCAACAATATTGTTGGCTTTTTTTATTTTTAAGGTAATTAATGCTTAAAAGAAAATAATACTTGAGGAGGCAAAAAAAGTTTTATTAGAAAAGAAAGTTTCTTAATAATAGTAGTTCTCGGAAGTTTCTTTAATGGACTTTTTAACTAGCAATACATTGCTAGCTTTCCACCTCTGGGGATTTATCAATGCACAATGCACAGTTCACAATGCACAATTGTGGTTAAAATTATTTTTTAGCAAAATAATTTCTTTAATCAATTTTTTCACTAGCGATTATATCGCCAGTTATTCTGTGGCGAACACTGTTTGCCGCTACAGCAAGTTCTACTAATAGAATAGATTTTAACACAATATTTGGTAGCTTTTTAAGATGTTTTACATTAGGTTCCAATACTTTACAGAAAAAGTTTTATTGTAACAAAAATTAAGATTATTTAATAGTATGTTATTAGAAAACAAAAGAAAAAATTCAATAAATCTAATAAGATAGTAAATTTGTAAATTACCTACAAATTAGTGTCAAAACATCTAATAGACCATATTATGTAATATACAAAAGATATATATAAAATCTATAAGAGGAGGAGAAAAATATATGGATATCAACTCTTTATTAAACTTAATGTCAAATATTAATGTTCCAGAAGGAGAAGAAGGGGAATGTTGTGATAGGGATAGGGGGTTCTTCGGAGGAAGAAGAATATTCCTAATAATTATCATATTCCTAATATTCTGTTGTGGCTGTGGAAATGGCGGCTTTGGGGGCTTTGGAAACGGCTTTGGAAACGGCTTTGGAAACGGNNTTGGAAACGGCTTTGGAAACGGTTTTGGGGGCTTTGGCGGCTTTGGAGGTTGTTGCAACCCATGTTGTGACCCGTGCTGTGACCCATGTTGCTGTGAACCATGCTGCTGTGAACCATGCTGCTGTAACCCATGCTGTTGCTGCTGCTGTGACGATAAACGTGGTAGACGTGGTAAACGTGATAAACGTCGTGAAAAAGATTGTTGTTGCTGCTGCTGTAATCCATGCTGCTGTAACCCATGCGGTAACTTCGGATTTGGCGGATGGAACGGTGGCTTTGGCGGCTTTGGAGGCGGCTGTGGAAGCGGCTTCGGTGGATGTGGCATATGGTTTATAATCATAATACTAATCATCTTCTGTGGTAGAAGATTCTAAAGAAAAATATATAAATAGAACAAAAGCTGTAGTGAGTTTAGAGCGAAACTTAGATTAAAATGGAGGTATGAACTATGTTTGGATGGGGAAGTGGAAATAGAGGATGTTGGTGTGACCCATGCACTATAATATTAATAATATTAATATTAGACAATCAATGCTTGTTAAATACACGTGATTGCGATGATAACTCTAGTAGAAACGCCTTAACATTGCTATTCCTTTTCTGGCTATGTTGTAGTAATGGAAGATTTGGAGGCTTTGGATTCGGAAATCAAGGATTCGGAAACAATTTCTGCTGCTGCTGCTGTGACGGTAAAGAAGGAAGAGGAAGAAGACGTCTAAGAAGAGGCTGTTGTTGCTAATTGAAAAGGAGCTGATACTATGTGTGGCAGTATAAATGGATGTAACCCATGCATAATATTACTAATAATAGTAATTTTGAATCAAGGAAATCTATTAAATAGTAAACACATAGAAGGTAAAATTGCTGTGATTTTAGTGCTATTTTTCTTCTTCTGTGGATTTAATAGAGGTGGTTGCATTGGTAGATTTAATTCACCATGTGGAGGCAGATTTCCAATTTTAAGAGGATGCTGCTGTTAATGGGTTCTAACGAAAGAAGATTTATAATGTAAAGCCATGGCCCAGAAGGGGTGGTTTATAAAGAGATAAGAGTTTTTAGCAGTCCATGTGACAACGTGGATTGCTTTTTAAAATATTATAGCTATAGTTTCTAAATATAGGAGGGAAAAAATATGCCCTCCTAATTATAAAGAGGTGATTTTGTGGGAAAGCATAAACATCGTAGAAAAAGAGATAGATATGAATGTGAAAATTGTAAATATTATGCTCAAATGAATCAAATGAATCGAATGNNAATGAATCAAATGAATCGAATGAATCAAATGAATCGAATGAACCCGATGAATCGAATGAATCCTATGAATCAAGCAAATCCTATGAATCAAGCAAATCCTATGAATCAAATGAATAATCAAATGAATAATCAAATGAATCAAATGAATAATCCTATGAATCAAATGAATAATCCTAATTTTATGGGTGGAAATCCTAATAATTTTATGGGCGGAAACCCTAATAATTTTATGGGTGGAAATCTAGGAAATAGTCTATTAGCGCTATTAACTACTCTAGGCGGAGGTGGAGGCGGAAATGATTTTGAGGGAGATATGATAAGCAACTTAATGTCAACATTTATGGGAAATGGAAATAATAGCAGACAGAATAATTTTAATTTAAATGATTTGGGTAGTTTATTTAATAATGTTAATAATACTAACAGAAATCAAGGAAATGGAAATCCTTTCAATGGATTAGAAAATATCTTTGCAAATATAACTGAAAATGATATAAATGCATTTCAAAGTGTTTTAGGAGATTTATTTAATAATCAAAATGGAGATGGAGGAAATGAAAATTTAAATTTTGAAGATATGTTTGGCGGTTTAGATATAGGTTCCATTCTAAATAATATAGGAAATATGGATTTTAGTGATATGAATTTAGATGGGATGGATTTTGATTTAAATGATTTAAGTTTGAATTCATTAAATGAAAACTATAATGGTGAAATTATTGATGCGGAAAATGTAATAGAAGTAGATAATAAGCCAAAGACAGATAATAAGTCAAAAGCAGATAATAAACAAAAATCATCAAAATCTAAATCACATAATTCATCTAAGAAGTTTAAAGAAGATGAACTTTATGATATTATAAAAATACTTATGCAGCTCATTGAGCCTTATAAACTAGAGTTATTGAGAAAATTTTTAAGACAACATGGTAAAGAAAAATAGTATTAAAAAACACACTATTGTTAGTGTGTTTTTAATTAATACGAAATATATTAATTTTCAGGTAAAAATATAGGTGTTTCATTTAAAGTTACCATACTGCATTTGCCATCTAAAAATCCACTTTCATTAATAACAAGTTTCTTTATAGATATATCACCCTTAACCCTGCCGTGGTCTTCTATGGTTAAGCTGTTGCTACAATTAACATTTCCATTAACAGTACCGTTAATAAAAGCATTATTGCAATAAATTGCACCGTTTACCTCGCCATTAACTCCTAGTACTATATCATCCTCCCAATTAATATCTCCTTCAATTATGCCATCTACTTTTAGAATACCTGTACCGGAAAAATTTCCATTGACTTTACAATTTTCTCCAATTAGTGTTTCGATTTTGTTAAGGTTACTTTTTTCCTTATCATAAAACATAAATATACCTCCATATAAAAATTATTTATATATTAAGAAAAATAAAATTTGTTTTAATGAATAAAATATTACATATTGGTTAAAATTATAAATGTAATAGGAGTTGAAATCTCCATAACTAAAGTTTTTACAACTTTAGTTAAACCCCCCATCCCCCTTGGGACCTTAAATGGTCCCTTTTTTTGTGTTATATTTCACTTTCTCACGTTAATTGATGTTATCATATATTCACGTTCAAAAGCTTTCTTAGCGAGCATAATATCAATAGTATAATTATTAATTACTTTAGAGTCATTTTGTTCAATTCCTTTAAAGTTTAATGTCCATCTAACCTCTAAAGGCCTATCTTGAGAATCATAACTAATCTCTTTAAAAAAACCGTCTTGAAAATGATAGGATGTATTTTTAGATGAAAGTTGATATACCATAGAAAGCTCATTGCCACTTATATAAGTGCTAAAATAATTGGGAATATTAGTATTTATGCTTGGAAAATTTTCAATAAAGCTTATAAACTCACATATTAACTTGTTTCCTATATAGTTATCAGGATAGGAATATTCAAAGGTTTTAAATTTATTATTTATAAATATATGATTTTCTAATTTAGTTTCATTATTTTTAAAGTTTCCAGTTACAATTTTAGGGGTTTTATTATTTTTATTATCTATAAATCCTAAGATATTATAGTATGAAGAGTAGATGTTTTCGTAGCCTTCTCCGTTAAAACGAAAAATATGTTGAATAGATTTTTCATTTATAGAAGATTGAATAAATATTTCTTTTAAATTATCCCTAGAAACATCTTCCAATATAACTTTCATAGGCCAATAAGTTCTATGTTCACCTAATGTAGGAATATTTTTATTAGGATTTAGGCTATAACTATTTTGATCACTTAAATTTATCTGAACAAGATAGTTATTATCATCAGTTTTTATATAAAGAGCATCTTTATATCCATCTCCATCCAAATCTTCATTAACTATTTTATTATTATCTATTGTAAAAAATGTAGGTAATGAATTTTTATTTTTATTTAATATAAAAATTATGGCTGTAATTATAAGAACAATTATAAATGCTATATAGCTGTATTTTCTCTTAACAAAATTTTTAATTGATTTCACCAAAGTCACCCCCACTAAAGTATATGAAGATTAATTAGTTTATAGGACAAGTTTTTTATTAAATATAATAAGGTGAACTTAATTAAATTATTTTAGTAGAATAAATAAAATATAGGTCTTTAAACAAAATTTAACCTATACATCATTTTAATTTCCATAATAAAATTTTTACAATGAATTTCATCCTAAATTTTTAAAGGGGTTAGTCTATTTTTATAGAAAATTTATTTTCTAGGGTATTTATTAAGTTTTTGCGTTGTATCCATATATTCTTAAAACCTAACATTTAAAGTTTTCGAGGCTTTTTAGAATGAATTTTATTTTAGAAATTCACTAAGGGTGAACTTTACCTAAGTCTTTTCGAGTGATAAAGCTACTTTTATTAAATAATTTATTTAAAGAAATTAATTTACAAAATTAATCTCAATCGTAATTTTTAAGTAAGAGGCAGCAGGGAATGTATGAAGTATAAAAAATTAAAAATTTAAGATTATTTTATAACATTAGAAATGGATAATTTATTAAAAAAAGTAGAGTTAGTTATACTAACTCTACTTTTGATTCGCTATCAGCTTTACATTCACTACACAGTCCGTAAAAATATATTTGATTTGTTAAAACACTGTAATCTGTAAATTCCTTAACTTCTTCATTCAAGTTGGAGAAAGATACACCTTTAATATCATCAACTTTTGAACAATTAACACATTGAATATGTGAATGTGGTTCAATAGTGCCATCATATCTAAAGTTGCCTTCACCTACATTAATTTCTTGAATTAAGTTCACGGATACTAAAACTTTTAATGCCTTATAAACTGTGGCAAGGCTCATTGTAGGATATTCTTCTTGAAGTGCTTTATATATTGTCTCTGCTGAAGGATGTTCATTAGTAGAACATAGATACTTATATACAGCTATACGCTGAGGGGTAAGTTTTAATTTTTTTTCCTTGAAGATTTGTGTAAAATTTAACATAATCATCAACCTCACTTTATGATTACTATTATTATATAATAGAAATTATCCATTATCAATAATTATTTAGAAAATTAGTTTAATAAAAATTTTTCCATGTAAAATATAATATATTTATTCATTTATTGCAAATAAAACATATATTAGTAGTATAGGAGAGGGGGAGTATGGATTTTGAAAAAGACCTATGTTTTAGATACTAATGTTATTCTGTATTCATCCACAGCACTATTATCATTTGGAAACAATGACGTGGTAATACCAGAAACTGTGCTTGAGGAGCTAGATAACTTTAAAAAGGATAAGACTGATTTAGGAGCAAATGCTAGGCAAGCATCAAGATTAATTGATTCCCTTAGAGGAGAAGGTAGACTTAATAAAGGAGTTAGCTTACCTAGTGGTGGACTTTTAAGAGTGGAAATGAATCATCACGATACAGAAATTCCTATATCTTGGGACAAAAGTAAGCCGGATAATCGAATAATTCAACTTTGTAAGGGATTAAAAGAAAATGGCGAAGATGTGATTTTAATAACTAAGGACACTTTTGAAAGAATTAAAGCAGATATAGTGGATATAAAAAGTGAAGATTTCTATGAGAAGGTAGTTCCAGAAGACTACAATCAATATACAGGAAGAATAGAGGTTTATGTTCCATCACATAAAATTGAAGAGTTTTATAATAAAAAGTCATTAGATATAGAAGAAATGCTGTACTACAATGAAGAGAAAGAAGAATATTATGTACCACAGTTATATGTTAACCAATTTATTTTAATGCATTCCATGGAAAATTCTAAACAAACAGCACTTGGAAGATTTGATGGTAAGAAAGTAGTTCCATTATATTATAAAGATATTAAACCTATGGGGATTTCTCCGAGAAATGTAGGCCAAAAATTTATGCTTGAAGCATTATGTACAGAACCATCCAAAGCACCATTAGTTATAATAAAAGGCCCGGCAGGCACAGCTAAAACACTATTTTCACTAGCTACAGGACTTGAAAAAATATTAGAGGAGAATACAGGGCAGTATAGAAGAATTTTAGTATGCCGCCCAAATATTACCATGGATGAAGAGATAGGTTTTCTACCTGGTACGGAAGAAGAAAAAATAGCTCCATTTATGAGACCTGTTTTTGACAATCTTGAGATATTGGTGGACTCTGATGAAAAAGAGCGATATAAAAATGAAAAGGAATTACAAGATAAAATAAGAGAATTATTTGATAGAAGAATAATAACTACAGAAGCAGTAGCCTATTTAAGAGGACGTTCTATAGTAAAAAATTGGCTTATAATTGATGAAGCTCAAAATCTTTCACCTAAACAAATCAAAGCAATTACAACAAGAGTAGGAATAGGAACAAAATTAATTTTAATAGGAGATCCAGATCAAATAGATCATCCATTTATGGACGCTAGATCAAATGGATTATGCTATGCTTCAGAGAAAATGAAGGGGAGCGAACTTTGTTACCAAGTAACTTTAAAATTTGATGAATGTGAGAGATCTCCGTTGGCTTTTGAAGCTGCTCAAAAATTGTAGTTTTTTAATGATTTATAGAGAATTTAATTCAATTATAAAGTAGAATGTCCTACTTTATAATTGAATTTTTTCAATTTCTACGATATTATATAATGTGTTTTTACTTTTGTAATGGAATTGATACAAATTTATATTATATATGTGAGTAAAATAGTATTATGATAAAATATAAGGTATGTAAAATTAATTAACATTTCTAATAACAATCTAATGACTTTCAAAGGAAAATACTATAAACTATATAACATATGGAATTTAACACTTTATTATAGTATGATGCTCACTATAAATTATCTAATAAAGGAAGGTTAAAATGAACGTAAGAAAATCTAAAAAATCAGTTAAGAAAAAGAGTAAAATTAAATTCATAATTAGTTTTATACTTTTTCAAATGGTATTTACTGGAATAACTGCTCCGTTTTTAGCTTATTATGGACCTTTTGAGAATGTAAGAAATACGCTTGTAACTACAGCTATGACAACTCTAAGTCACCAATGGATTGCAGAGTTATTTTTAAGTAAAGAAACAATTAATAAAATATTAAAAGAACAGGCAGTAACTAATTTATCTCAAAAGAAGGATGCGGAAACAGAAGTTACTGTTAATAATAAAAATGATAAAACCATAGAGAGATTTGAAGTAAATAGCAATAAATTTACAGGATATGTATTAATTATTAATGATCCTACAAGAGTTAAAGTAGGGTATAGTGAAAAATTAGAATTAGAAGGTCAAACGACCAGTGAAATAGCTGAAAATAATGATGCTATTGCAGCAGTAAATGGTGGCGGATTTACAGATGAAGCTACAGGATCATTGTGGACAGGCACTGGTGCAAAGCCTACCGGTATAATAATGAGTAATGGTGACCCTAAATATAATGATTTAAGTAGTGATGATGAGCAAAGAGAAGTAGTAGCAATTACTGAAGATGGAGTTCTGCTGGTAGGTAATTATAGTTTAAATGAGCTATTACAACATAAAGCGAAAGAAGCAGTTAGTTTTGGACCTGCACTAATAGTTGAGGGACGAAAGGCAATTACCAATGGAGATGGCGGATGGGGAATTGCACCTAGAACAGCCATAGGACAGAGAAAAGAAGATGGCGCAATAATACTATTAGTTATTGATGGTAGACAAACTAATAGTATAGGGGCTACATTAAAAGAAGTCCAAGACGTATTATATGATTATGGAGCTTATAATGCTAGCAATTTAGATGGTGGATCATCTTCTACAATGTATTACAAAGGAGAGATAATTAATAGTCCATCAGATTCATTAGGTGAAAGAGCAGTTCCGTCAGCGATATATGTAGAAAAATAACATAAGTAAGGAGAATAGTATGAAGATAATAAAAAGATTAACACTTTGGATGGCGATATCTTTAGGAATTCAATGTGTTGGATTTTATTATATTGACAATAACTTTTTAAGTTTAGAAAGTAAGATAAAGGGGAAAAAAGTAGTAGAAGAAAAGGTAGAAGAGAAAAAGAGTAAAATTAAAATCTCATCTGATGTAGAGAAAGTTTCCGTATCTTATGATAGTAAATATTTATCCTATATAAAAAATGATGCTTTAAAAGTAGTAACGGTACAAGATGGACAAACTGACGAAGTAACTCTTGAGCCAGATGCTGAAGTGAGTTTTTATAAATGGCTACCAGATAGAAATAGACTATTATTTGTTGAGAAGATTGTAAACTATGGCTCAAGCAAATTAACTCTTTATTCTTATGATGTAAAAAAGAAAGATAAATCATTAATTAAAGAGTTTGATTGGAATGAAGAAAGCGCAATAGTAGAAGATATTGCAGTATCAACGCTTACAGGCCTTACTTATGTGAAGATAGTAGATAGTGAAAATGTAAGTAGTATATATAGAATTGATAGAATGGGTGCAATGACTAAAACATATACTGTACCTAGACATATAAACAATATGGAACTTTTAAGAAGAGAAGACATATTGCTTTATGAAGGCGAGGTTTATAATCAAGTTTATTCATCTCAAACTAGTGAGACGTTATATTTCCCAGAATATGAGAGAATTACTGTATTAGGTAGAGATGATGAGGATAAAATCTATATAGGTGGATTAGAAAACGGTTTGGTTAATAAGATATTCTATGGATGTATTACTGAAGATACTTCACAATGGCAGCAAATATATTTAGATGTATCCACAGAAAATCAAAATATATATATTTCTGCTGAAGGTAATATATACGTACACGATAAAGATAATAAGATTGTTAGAGAACAAAGATCAAACAAAGAAACAATTTATGAAGGTGAATTTATTCAATTTCAAAATGATGGTGTAGTAACTAAAAGTGGAGATAATATAGAAATTATTGCTTATAAATAAAGACTATGAATTTTTCATAGTCTTTATTTATAAATTGTGAATATTATATTTAAAGTCTGTTTATGAATATATAAATTTATAGTTTTATTATATATAAGTTTAATTTCTAAAATGAAGTTTATTTAAAAAAAACTCCAAAGGCTTTGACGGTGGAGTTTTAATCATAATTCTTCATTTTTAATTCATTGTAAAATTTTATTATGGAAATCCTATAGAGCATATATTAATATCTTTATAGTGTAAAAAATATTTTTTATAAGATATTCTCTATAGTAGATTATTTTGATATAATTATAAAGATAGTCATTTTTTTTTGATTATAAGTAGAAAGGGGACGTTCTAATGAGAATTGATTTATTAGGAAAAGTATTAATGATACCAGCAATATTAGTTGCATTTACTTTTCATGAATATGCTCATGCAAGGGTTGCAGTTAAATTAGGAGATAATACCCCTAAATATCAAGGTAGATTAACATTAAATCCTTTTGCACATATAGATTTTTTAGGCTTTTTCATGATTTTATTTTGGGGATTTGGTTGGGCTAAACCAGTGCAAGTGAATCCAAATGCCTTAAAAAATTATTATAAAGATGATTTGAAGATATCTATAGCAGGACCATTAGCAAATTTAGCATGCTCAATTGTAGCTATAATTTTATTGGCAATATTAGGAAAGATGCTTCCAAATACTAAATTAACTACAATTATAAATACAATAGTGTATTTGACAGCTTATTATAATTGTTTTTGGCTATTTTTAAATTTAGTTCCTATACCAGGCTTTGACGGATTTCATATATTAAAAGATTTATTTCCACGCCAATTTTATAAAATATCAGATAAAATATATGGATACCAATTAATTATTTTTATATTATTAATTGCACCTGTACTTGGTGGGGGAAGATCATTACTGACTTATTTAGTTCAAATGCCAGCAAACTATCTATTCTCATTTTTAACTAATTTAGTAAGATTGGTAATTTAATATTTTGTTATACATTAAGGAGAGAAGTATATGCGCTTAAGAAAAAAGCATTGGGCAAGACCGGAGATGCAGAGTAGTGAAGTAGTTGTTTTCAATCAATATGACCACAAAGGAAAATGGAAAGAAGAATTTGAAAACAATAATGAAATACATTTAGAATTAGGTTGTGGTAGGGGGGGACATATTGCAAATAGAGCAAAAATGAATCCTAATATTAACTATGTAGGAATAGATTTAAAAGATGAAGTTTTAGTTTATGCCTTAAGAAAAGTTAAAGAAGTTAGGGCTGATGAAAGCATATTAGATAAAGATATAAATGTTAGATTGATGCCTTTAAACATTATGTTAATAGATAATGTTTTTGATAAGGACGAAATAAGTAAAATCTATATTAACTTTTGTAATCCTTGGCCAAAAGAGAGGCATAATAAAAGAAGATTAACTCATACTAAATTTTTAGCACAGTATAAGAAGTTTCTTAGAAAAGGTGGAGAAATCTGGTTTAAAACTGATGACACAGAACTTTTTAAAGATTCCATAGAGTACTTTAAAGAAAGTGGATTTGAAATAGAGTATATGACCTATGATCTTCATAATAGTGATTTTAAAGACAATGTTGTAACAGAATATGAAGCAAAATTTACTGCTTTAGGCATGAAAACCATGTTTTTGGCTGCAAGATTAAAATAATAAATAAGGACTACTATAAAATATATTTTATAGTAGTCCTTATTTATTTTCTAAAGCTTTTAAATACTATAGTTATAACAAGAATGAACACAGAAATTAATGCTATTGTACCACCTGGAGCACAGTTTAAATAGTATGAAGAAATCAGCCCTAAAATAATATCTATAAAGCCAAAAATTATTGAAAAGATCATGGTTTTTTTAAAGCCTTTATTAAGTTGAAGAGCAGTTGCCACAGGAAGAGCTATCATTGAAGACATAACTAATATTCCCATAACCCTTATAGAAACAGAAATAGTAGCGCCTACTAGTAGTGCAAAAACATAGTTTATGAGTTTTACTCTAATGTTAGATACTTTTGCACCTTCTTCATCAAAAGTTATATAAACTAGCTTATTATATAGTTTATATAAAACTAAAATTGAAATAATGCTTAATACTAGCATGATAAATAAATCATCCTTGGTTACAGTTAAAATACTTCCAAATAAAAATGAATTTATATTAGCATTAGTCTTTCCCATACTAACGAGAGTAATACCGATACCTATACTTAAGGTTAAAACTATAGATAGGATTAGTTCTGCATATTTTTTATAATAATTTCTTAATAGTTCAATTAACAATCCACATATGCTAGTAAATATGAATGCACAAAGTATAGGGCTATATCCTGTAACTAGACCTATAGCCACCCCTGCAAAGGAACTATGAGCTAGGGTGTCACCCATCATTGAATACCTTTTAAGTACTAAAAATACACCAACTAAAGGACATAAAATAGAAATAAATATAGCAGCTATAAAAGCATTTTGCATAAATTCGTATTGAAACATAGTATCCTCCTAATTTAAATCAAACTTTTCTTTATACTCTTCAATGGTATATAACACACCATTACCATTATTCATAGAGTATATGTGAGAAGAATTTTCTAACGCAATTTTTATATTATGTTCTATGGATAGTATGGTAATGTTATGAGATTTATTTAAATGCTTGATTAGTTTATATAAGTCTGCTATGCTCTTTTCGTCTAAAGCTGTAGAAGGCTCATCTAATATTAATAAATCACATTGCCCCATAATAGCTCTAGCAATGAAAATTTTTTGTTGCTGTCCTCCTGAGAGTCCCCCTATTAGAGAATCTTTATATTTTTCCATATTAACAGCTCTAAGTGACTCATCTATAACTTTTTTGTCAGCTATTTTAAGAGTTTTTCTATGTATATTTAAAACTTCATATACGGTTATAGGAAATTGTGAATTAAAACCGTCTATTTTTTGGGGTACATATCCTATATTTTTTGAGTTAATTGATATAGTTCCTTTACTTGGTCTTAAAATATCAAGTATTAGTTTCACTATAGTGGTTTTACCGCTACCATTTTCACCTATTATAGAAACATAACTACCATCTTCTATATAAAGATTTAGATTATCTATCATATAAGGTTTTATATTATTATAAGAAAAACTTAAATTATTTATTTTTATCATATTTAATCTCCTTTTACTAAACTTAACTATGTACTTCTATAATCTTATCCACCTAATAGCTTTTAATAACAATAAAAGGAAATTTGAATAAAAGACATTTTTATTGATAATAATTAAATAGCACTTAATCTACAAGTTGGTTGTAGATAAGTGAATATGAAAGGTTTATATCTTAAATATAAGTAACCTATCAATTTTTATAGATATAGGTTAAATGCCTAAAAATAGTTAGTTTAATAGAAATTTTTATAGAATTTTTTATATGCTTATCTTGTAATAATTTGCATTATTAAAGATGTATAATATAATAATAATGTAAATGCAAATAATTTGCAATAGAATATATTTTTATATTTACAACGCTCGTTAATTATACTATAATAAGCAAGAGTGTGCAAATGCAAATCATTTTCAATTGAAAGGTGTGTTTTTATAGTGAAAAAATTTATTACTTATATATTGGTATTAATGTTCTCAGTATCTTTAATAGGATGCAATAATAAAGATAATAATATCAATGCAGAAAAAAATGATAAAATAAAAGTAGTAGCTAGCTTTTATGCAATGGAGGAGTTTGCTAAGGAAATAGGAAGAGAAAAGATAGATGTATATACTATTGTTCCAGATGGAGTGGAACCACATGATTTTGAACCTAAAGCAAAGGATTTAGAGAGTTTAGAAGAAGCGGATCTACTAGTTTTAAATGGATTAGATATGGAACATTGGAAAGATGACGTTCTAAAAGTTATAAAGAATAATAAATTAAAAGTTGTAGATACATCTAAAGATGCAGATTTTATTGAAATTGAAGAAAGAGATCATAAAGAAGAAGAGCATGAACATGGTGCTTACGATCCTCATTTATGGCTTAGTTTAAACATGGCAAAATTTCAAGCTAATAATATAAAAAATGCACTGATAGAAGTAGATAGTGATAATGTGGATTATTATGAAAAAAATTATAATGAATTTGCCAAAGACCTTGAGAATCTGTACAATGATTATAAGAGTAAATTTCAACAAATTTCAAATAAAAATTTTGTAACTGGCCATGAAACCTTTGGATATCTATGTAGAGACTTTGGGCTAAATCAATATAGCATTGAAGGAGTATTTGCAGAAGGAGAACCATCTCCTAAACAACTTAAAGAATTAACTGATTTATGTAAAGAGAAAAATATAACTACAATTTTCGTTGAAAATTTAGTTAGTCCTCAAATATCAGAAACACTAGCTCGTGAAGTGAATGGAAAAACTGAAAAAATATATACACTTCATAGCAGTGAAGATGGACTAAACTATATAGACGCTATGAAGTATAATTTAGAAACTATATACAGTAGTATGAAATAATCATTAATATAAAACTATATAATAGATTTAAATAGTACTAACTATAATTCTACATTAAAAAATCGTGACACTGTCACGATTTTTTTTAATAGATTATAGTTTTTTACCTTTAATGTTGTTTTTTATGTAGAAAAAAAGTAATATAAAGTATGTATGTAGATAAGTTATCTTAAAAAGAACTGGCGAACACTGTTCGCCCCTACAATAAAATACTAGCAATTATATTGCTAGTTAAAAATCAATTAAAGAAATTATTTTGATCAAAAATAATTTCCACCTTAATTGTGAATTGTGCATTGTGAATTGAAATACTTAAGAGTGTAGCTATATTCAGCTATACTAAAGTAGTTTATCTATATATAAATAAAGAATCTGTTAAGTAGTTATG
>NZ_DKLM01000054.1 GCF_002455975.1 Clostridium sp. UBA6640 | reverse complement strand
ATATAAGTTAACAGATCGAATATATTTATAAGGAGGGTATTATGAAGCCAAAAGAACCCAAGAAGAATTCTAAAATGGCACTTAGCCTATACTCAATGGCAGCAATTATGTTAATTTGTATAGTGTTTAATATTTATGCATCACATAGTTATATTTCTAATTTGGTTAAAACTGGTGCAATTAATATAAATGAGCAGTTGACAGAGGTTATTGGGTATTATGTAAGTTCTATTGTTCCGTATGTATTTTATTGTATATGTCTTATAGGGTTAGGCTATGTTGTTAATAGCATTCCTCGTAAAGCCCATATTGAGACTTCGAGCAGAGTAATAGCGCAACAACAATCATTAAATAATGTATGTGCTGAAGATGACTTCGATTTAGATGAGCTTGTAAAAGAATTAGAAAATAAAAGTAGATAAAGCATTATAATTAAAATTTTTGATAATAATAGAATTAGAAATAGTTTTAAGAGTAAAAGGAAGTACTGTGATAAAATCCGTGACAATGTGTCATGGATTTTGTTGTACATATAATTATTTATTTACAAGGGTATATGCAACAAATGAGTAATATAATGAGTCTTATCTTTGCTATTGTATTAATAGAGTGAAAGAATAATATTAGTGAAAAAATAATATTAGTGAAAAAATTTGTATAAAATATATATTAAAACTTTATAGTTGATTTACAAAAAATATAGAAGAACAAAATTTTATATGGTATTTAAGGTATTAACAATAGATTAACATAACCTTTGATAAGATGTATATATAAAGCGAATGGAGGTATGAATAATGTATGTCATAAAAAATGCTGTAAAAAATATATGGCGTAATAATGGAAGAAATATTTTAATAGGAGTGATAATACTTGGAATGATAACCTCAACTGTGGTTGCATTTAGTATTAACACAACAATAAATCAAATTATAAAAGATTATAAGACTAGATTTGGTTCAGAAGTAAGTATATCCATAGATATAAACAAAGTTTTAAAGGAAAGAGATAAGAATGGAATGCAGAGGCCTCCATCTATAAATAAAGACACGTATCTTGATTTTGCGGATTCAGAGTATGTAAAAGAAACAATATTTACTTCTGAGCTTCCTAGTTCATCAGCTACAATTAAGGGACTTGACGAAAATGATGAGGATAATGGTTCAGTTGGTTCAGTGGTATCATCGGCACCAAATGGAGATGCACCAGATATGCCTACATTAAAGATATTAGGTGTTTCAGATATTAAATCTTTAGCCGAGTTTAAAGAGGGTAAGAGAAAAGTAATAGATGGTAGCATGTATAAAGAAAAGAATGAGTGTATTATAAGTAAAGATTTAGCTGAATTAAATAACATTAAAGTTGGGGACACCATAGAAGTAAAAACTATGGATAGCGTAACACATAAGTTAAAGGTAGCAGGTATTTATTTTGACTCTACAAGCGAATATGGTGCAATGCCTGCTAAGATTGCATATATGAATAAGAGAAATGAAATATTGTGTAGCTTTGATACTTTAATGGGTATGTCAAAACCGGATGAACTTATGGTGGATGCTAAATATTTCTTAAAATCACCAGATATGCTAGATGCTTTTGAAAAAGAGGTAAGAGAAAAGGGATTACCTGAAGTATATAGTGTTTCCACAGATGAAGATAGTTACAATAAAATAGTTGGACCAGTTGAAGGTTTAGGATCTATAACACTAATATTTATATTAGTTGTATTAGGATTAGGGTCAGTAGTATTAATGTTATTAAACACATTATCAATAAGAGAAAGAAAGTATGAAATTGGTGTGCTACGTGCAATGGGGATGAAGAAAGGCAAAGTAGCACTTGGGTTAATAACAGAATCTTTAATGATAACAGTAATATGTTTAGGCATTGGAATCGGAGCTGGGTCAGCAGCATCACAACCAGTATCAAACTATTTACTTGAAAAGCAAGTAGAGGCTCAAAAGGCAAGTAATAGTAATCCAGGTCAAAATTTTATGATGCAAGGAAATGGCTCAGCAACAGATGAGGATACAATATCAGAAATTGATGTAAGTATAGATGGAGAAACTTTAATAAAGGTAACATCAGTTGCACTTCTACTGGCTTTATTAAGCAGTAGTGTTGGTGTAAGGTATATTACAAAATATGAACCAAGGAAAATACTTACTGAAAGGAGTTAGGAACTATGGCACTATTAAATGTAAAAAAACTTTCGTATTCCTATGACAACGCAAATAAAAAAGTTTTAAATAATATAAATATAGGCTTTGAAAAGTCAAAAATTTACTCAATAGTAGGTAAATCAGGAGCCGGTAAAACTACTTTTTTATCATTAATATCTGGTTTGGATACATGCAAAGATGGAGAAATACTCTACAAGGAAAAAAATATAAATAAAATTGATAAAGATAATTATAGAGCACAAAGTATAGGTGTTATATTTCAGGGATATAATTTATTAACTAATTATACAGCTATTGAAAATATATTATTATCCATGGATATTAGTAATGTTAATATTGAAAATAAAAGGAAATATGTTCTTGAACTGTTAAATAAGGTTGGAATAGATAATGAAAAAGCATTTAGAAAGGTTCTAACACTATCAGGTGGTGAGCAACAACGTGTTGCTATTGCAAGAGCACTTGCCCATAATCCAGATATAATAATAGCAGATGAACCAACAGGTAACTTAGATACTGAAACAGAAGATAATATACTTGATATTTTAAGAAAGCTATCTAATGAGGAAAATAAGTGTGTGATTATTGTAACTCATTCAAATAAAGTTGCGTTATTTGCCGATGAAGTTTGGGCACTTGATAATGGTAATTTATTGTTCATAAAGCAAAAACGAAAATAAAAAGTTATATTTAAATTAACTAGAGCCTCCACAAAATGTGGAGGTTTTAAATTGTATATAAAAGGTTTATATGAGGGTAGTTAGAATATATCTGTAATAATACATAAGATAAAAAATAGATTATTTGTCAATAGAATCTGTTTAAAAACCACTTTCACATTAAAAGTTTCAGATATTTTATAATAGACTAGACAATAAAATAGAGATATACTATATGCAATATTACATATAGTATATCTCTATTTTAGGCTACTTATATTCTTAATAGATTTTTATTTTTTATAAAGATTATAACAATACACCTGCAATGGCAGCAGTCATAAATGCTGCTAGAGAACCTCCTACAACTGCTTTTAATCCTAGCTTTGCAACATCCCTACGTTTCCCAGGTGCAACCCCACCTATAGAAGCTATTTGAACTGCTATAGAACTAAAGTTAGCAAATCCACAAAGCGCATAAGTTAGTATTACTATTGTTTTTTCAGTTAATTGACCACTAGCAATTAACGGTGAAAGATTAGCATAAGCAACAAATTCATTTAATACAACTTTCTGTCCAAGGAGATCTCCTGCTACTGCTATGTCTTTTGTCGGAATGCCCATTATATATGCAACAGGTGAAAAGAGTTTACCAAAAATCCAATTTAAGCTTAAGAAATCAGCACCAGCTAATCCACCTAGCCATCCTAAAAGAAAGTTTAATAAAGCTATTAAAGCGATAAAAGCTATTAATAATCCACCTACATTAAAAGCAATTTGAATACCATCCATGGCACCATTAGCTGCTGCCTCAATTATATTGGTAGCAGTTTTTTCGTTCTTTAATTCAATTGAGTTCTTAGTTAATGGCTCTTCTGTTTCAGGAATCATAATCTTTGCTATAACTAAACTTGCCGGTGCAGACATAACACTAGCTGCAAGTAAATGACCAGCACTGACACCCATAGCTACATAACCAGCCATAACACTACCAGCAACGGTAGCCATACCGCCAACCATAACTGAATATAGCTCAGATTTAGTCATTTTCTCCATATAAGGCTTTATAATAAGAGGCGCTTCATTTTGACTTACAAATATATTAGCTACGGCAGATAATGTTTCCGCTCCACTAGTTCCTAAAACTTTTGCAAGTCCCTTAGATATAATTGAAATAAAGAACTGCATAACACCTAAATGATAAAGTATACTCATAAGTGCTGAAAAGAAAATTATTGTAGGCAGTACTTGCAATGCAAATATAAATCCTATTTTATTTACGTTCACTAAATCTCCAAATACAAAAGCTGTACCTTCAGTAGTAAATTGCAATAATTTATCAATTATATTACTAGCAAATTGGAAAAACTTTTGTCCTAAAGGTACTTTAAGTACTAATAGCGCAAATATTATCTGAAGAGCTACTCCAATAGTAACAAGCTTCCAATCAACTTTTTTTCTATTAGTAGAAAATAAATATGCTATTAAGATAAAAATAGCTAAACCCAAAATTCCTATAATTCTATCCATAATACATTCTCCATCTATATAAATTTTTAGATTCTATACAAGTAATTTATCTAAGAACATAGATTTACTTGTAAAGTCCATTAAATAATATAGAATAAAATTCGACAATTTTCAACAAAACATTTTCCCTATTTTAAATGATAATGTTTGTCATTTAAAATAAGTATAGAAAAAATCGGGATAAATAAAGAGCTTAAATATATTTATGGCTGAAAAATAAATTAGATGAAAATATTCTATAAAAAATCAAAAAATTGTTTTAATCAAAATTTCCAATATTTTAAAGAAATTTATAATATTAATAAAATTTAAATCAAATATTTTTGAGGAGTAAATATTTTTAGAAAAGAATAAGATGTATATTAAAGATAATTTTTAGGAAAGCTATTTTTAATCAATATTCAAAAACTAAGAGGTGTTAAATATGAAAAAAATTTTTACTCAAGAAGATTTAGAAAGAGCCTTTAATTTAGGAAGAGAACAAGCACATATAGAATTGCAAAATGATAGTAGATATAATAGACAGGATGAATTTTCTTCAGAATTTTCTAATGAAATACCAAATTATTATAACCTTAAAGACCATACATCAGCTAAAATAGACGATAGAAAATAATATTAAAAACCGTGACATTTAGTCACGGTTTTCCTATATAACTTGAAATATAAAAAATTTTAAATAATAAGATTCTTCATTATCTGTCCATAGTATTGGATGATCCGGTGCTTGAGTTTTAAATTCTACTTGTCTAAGCATTCTACCAGCATCTTTTGCAGCTTCATATATAGCTTCTTTAAATAATTCGGGACTCATAAAGTGTGAGCAAGAAGCTGTTACAAGATATCCACCCTTTTTTACTAATTTTATTCCTCTATAATTTATTTTTTTATAACCTTTTTTTGCATTTTTTATAGTTTCTCTTGCTTTTGTAAAAGCAGGAGGATCTAATATTACAACATCAAATTCTTTTCCTTGATAGTTAAATTCTTTTAATATATCGAAGGCATCATGACATTCAAACTTAACTATATCTTGCAAATTGTTAAGCTCTGAATTTTTTCTGCAAAAATCTACTGCGTGCTGAGATATATCTATACCTAAAACACTCTTAGCACCAGCAATTCCGGCATTTAGGGCAAAAGAACCTGTATGAGTAAATACGTCTATAACTTCTGAGTCTTTACAAATTTTATGTATTGCTTTTCTATTTTCTTTTTGGTCTAAAAAGAATCCTGTCTTTTGACCATTTTCTATGTCCACATAATATTTAACGCCGTTTTCTTCAATGGTTATCATGGTATCAAAAGTTCCACTTAAAAATCCTTTAGTTTGCTCCATACCTTCCTTTAATCTAACAGCAGCATCGCTTCTCTCATAAACTCCTCTTGCATTATATTCTTCAACTAATATATCTACAATAGTTTGTTTATATTTATCAATTCCTAGTGCTAAGGATTGAATTACATAGATATCTTCAAATTTATCTATGACCATTCCAGGAATAAAGTCAGCTTCTCCAAAAATAAATCTACAAGAAGATGTATCTACAACCTTTTTTCTATATTCCCAGGCATCTTTTAATTTTCTTCTAAAGAAATCTTTATCTATTTCCTCGTTTATATCCCTAGTCATTATCCTTATAGTTATTTGAGAAGCATCATTTATGTATCCTTTTCCTATAAAAGTATTGTCAGAAGTATAGACTTCAACAATATCACCATTGGTATATTCTTCATCATAACCATTTATCTCTGTAGCAAAGATCCATGGATGACCACTTAAGGCTCTTTTACCACGACCTTTATCCAAATAAAATTTACAGCTCATCTTTTGTCCTCCTAAAAAATAAGATGTTAGTAGTATATCACAATGAAAATTTTTATATAACCTCCATATTTAATTCATAATGCACAATTAAGTCTTTCCACCTCTGGGGAACAGTAGTGAAGCCCTTTAGGGTTCCCCTGAGGTGCAATGTAGTTTGGAGTAATATTCAAAAATTTAAACTAATATTAATGGAGATAACCAAAAATAAGGAATGCTCATTCTTTTTAATAATTTTCATTTTGAAATGAACTGTCCCTTGATTTACAACTAATTCTGCTAATATTTAACTAAGAAATATCCAAAATTGTGAATTTGGCGTTGAAAAAGTAGTTATGCTGGTCTATAGCCTAAATTTTAATAAGTATATACATATTCAATTTTTAACCATAAAGGATTATTTTTTCTTTTGACATCATATAGGTTTATATTTTAAACTATAAATTGTGCCTATATTGAATTTTAAGGAGAGATAAGATGAGCATACTTACGGTTAAAAATATTAGTCATGGTTTTGGTGATAGAGCTATATTTGAAAATGTTTCTTTTAGACTTTTAAAAGGAGAGCATATAGGTCTTATAGGAGCAAATGGAGAAGGTAAATCTACCTTTATGAATATAATTACAGGAAAATTGATGCCTGATGAAGGCCAAGTTATATGGTCTAACAATGTTAGAGTTGGATATATGGATCAACATGCAGTTTTGGAAAAGGGAATGAGCATAAGGGATGTACTAAGGGGTGCTTTTAAATATCTCTTTGATGCAGAAGCAGAAATGAACGAACTTTATGGGAGAATGGGAGACGTGTCTCCAGAAGAACTTGAAAAAATGCTAGAGAGAACAGCTGTAATTCAAGACATGTTAGATCATAATGGATTTTATGTTATAGATAGTAAGGTGGAAGAAGTATCTAAGGGATTAGGACTTTTAGACATAGGACTTGATAAAGATGTGACTGATTTAAGTGGTGGTCAAAGGACAAAGGTTTTACTTGCAAAGTTATTACTTGAATGTCCAGATATATTACTTCTTGATGAGCCTACTAACCATCTAGATGAGGCTCATATTGAATGGTTAAAAAGATATCTACAAAATTATGAAAATGCATTTATACTGATATCTCACGATATACCATTTTTAAACTCAGTAATTAACCTTATTTATCATGTGGAAAATAAAGAATTATCAAGATATGTTGGTGATTACGATGAATTCCAAAGAGTTTATGAAGCAAAGAAAAAGCAATTAGAGCAAGCTTATGAAAGGCAACAAGCAGAAATCGCAAGGCTTGAGGATTTTGTTGCAAGAAATAAGGCAAATGTGGCTACTGCCAACATGGCTAAATCTAGACAAAAGAAACTAGATAAAATGGAAAAAATAGAACTTGTGAAAGAGAAGCCAAAGCCAACTTTTAATTTTAAACCAGCAAGAGCATCAGGAAAAATGATCTTTGAAACTAAGGATTTAGTTATAGGATATGATAGTGCTCTTACAAAACCATTAAATCTTTACAT
>NZ_DKLM01000085.1 GCF_002455975.1 Clostridium sp. UBA6640 | reverse complement strand
ATAACTACTTAACAGATTCTAACTACTTATTATTTAAAAGATTTTATACCCTAACTGATATGGAGTTTTTTAAAAATCAATTAAATTATATCATATTGAAATCCAAAACAAAATTAATACTCTTAATTAATACTTTAACACTATGTTTAATACTTTCATTTAGTAAAGATAGTATTAAAGATTGGTAATTAGGAATACGAATTAATGTGCTTTCACAAAATATTATTATAAACCTTTTCGTAAAAAAGTAAAATTATAATCTAATATTTTATTATCTTTATAAGAATCTTATATTAAAACGCTAAAAAATAAACTTCCTAAAAAATAGCTTAATCTTTAATTTAATAGAATGACCATATATTACTATGGTCATTCTATTAAATATTTCTGTATATGAATTATTTAAACTATTTAAGAGTACAAAATCATACTCCTTGATTTCATTATGTGTGTTTTTATAAAAATAATATACTAGTTAAGAACTTTTAGATTTTCCTTTAAAATGATTTAGAAAATCTATAAATACCTGTATTTTTAATAAATAGCAAAGTACTGAATAAGATATAATCCCTATTAAAGTGGAAGCTAATATAACTATAGCATCACTTAACCTAGCAACTGTAAAAATATCTTTTAAATATGTACTACTAACTAAAACTAATATTCCCATTAATACTGAAGATATGGATATTTTTATTGTATCTCCAATTATGCTGCTCATTCCTAGGCCTTCGAACTTTTTACTTAAAGCTCTACTTAATATTATTGCTGTAATTATTGCTGATAAACTTGCAGAAAGAGTTAATCCTTCTACTCCCATTTTTTTATATAAAATAAAACTAAATAAATAATTTAAGACTATACCTATTAAACTATTTATCATGGGAGTTTTAGTATCTTTTATAGAATAAAACCCTCTACTTAACACATCTCTGATACCATAAGCAATCATTGCTGGGGAATATAATAATAAGGCATTAGCTGCTAACTTAACATTTTCATTAGTAAACTTTCCTCTTTCATATATTAAACTTATAAGTGGCTCTCTTAAAACTATAATTCCTATAGTTGCTGGTATCATTATAAGAAGTATAATAGCAATTCCCTTATTCAATGCGCCCTTAAATTTCTCATTATTTTTTTCTGAAATATGAGATGCTAATATAGGATATATAATCATCGATACCACCACTGCAAAGACCTCATAGGTCATCATAGTTAACTTGTTGGCACATTCTAATATAGCCGTTGCTCCTTCATAAAGAGAAGTTGCAAAAGACTTATTAACAAATAAGTTCAGCTGTATTGAAGAGGTACTTATTATTATAGGTATCATAAGTACTAATAATTTTTTAAGCTTTTCATCTTTTAAATTAAGAGTAAATCTATATTTATAACCTAGTGAAATAAACTTAGGGACATTTATTAAATACTGAGACATAAAAGCTATTACTGTAGCAACTGCAAAACCTATAACTCCAAAACTATCAACAAAAAATACTAAATATATTATGTATACTAAGTTTGCTACTGCTGCCATTGCTGTAGGAGCAATAAAATGTTGATGTCCTTGGAGCGTACCTGCTAGTACCCCCTGAAGAGTTAAAAATAACACAGACAAAAACATTATTCTAAGTATTTTAGAGGTCAATATACTTAGCTCGCTATTAACTGTAAAACTATTGGCAAAATAATAAACTATTTGATCTGAAAAAATAATGCCTAATACAGTTATTGCTACAGTAAAAATCATAGATACTGTAAGTACATTATTTACAAAAACTTTTCTTTCCTTTGCTTCATTTTCACTGTTCATTTCAGTTATAAAAGGTATTATAGTTGTACTTAGGCCATATCCTATACTTGTAAATAAGTATATTACACCTAGAGCCCAAACATAAATATCAGCTTCCCTAGTTGCTCCAAACTTAGCTAGCATAAGAGAATCTCTAGCTATCCCTAAAAACTTTCCTAATATAACTAAAATCATTACAAAAATTGAACTTTTAACTATTTTACTTTTACTCATTTACCTACTCCAAATTAGTTATTATCTATTATAGACTTATAAAAGCTATAATAATTACTCCAAAATTTTTCTATTGTAAACTTCTCTAGAACTAAATTATGTATGTTTTCTCCCATAACTTGTAAATACTCTCTTTTATCGTAACATTCCTGCATTGCTATATAAATATCCTTTTCACTTTGTGAGTTAATTATAATTCCATTAGATGGATTTATAATATTCTCTAGATCTCCTACTTTAGTAGAAATTATAGGAGTTTTAACTATAGCAGGTTCTAACATAGCTAATGGAGGAGCACCACCTTCACTATAGGAAGCTATTACGTTACAATTACAAATAGACAAATAATCTGTTACATTATCAATAAAACCTGTTAAAATGACCTTATCTTCTAAGTTTAATTCTTTTATAACCTTTTCTATCTCCTCTCTTAATCCACCATCACCCATTAATATCAATTTGCTATTAGATTTTTCACTACTAAACTTTCCAAAAGCTTTGATTATATTTATATGATTTTTTATAGGGTGAAACCTTGCCACTACGCCAAAAATAAAATCACCATCAATAATATTTAGCTTTTTTCTTATATTAGCTTTATCTTCTTTAAAAAATGTTTTTTTTATATCAATGCCATTGTTCACAACGGTTTTTTCACCAATAAAATGTTTTTCATCTAATAAATTCAGTAAATTTTGAGACACACAAATATAATTATTAAAACTCTTTAATCCTAAAACACTAAGAGGAGTATAGATATAATACTTAATTTTATTATTTAAGAAATCATATCTGTAGTCGCTATGAATTGTAGCTGTAGTAGCAGCTTTTAACTTTTTCCCAATAAAATAATGGATTAAAAAAGGTTGAGGTCCATGAAAATTTACAATGTCTATTTTATTAGAATTTACAAATTCTATAATCTCCTTATTAATGATATTTTTTTTAAAAAACTCATGGGGCATATCAGTATTTTTTACCCTATTATATAGGTATCCATCTCCAAGACAACCTAATATATTGTCAAAATACTTATTTTCACTGCTACAAAGATTTAGTATATGATTAGCTCCTCCTCCATTGTCATTACCTGAAATAATATGAAGTACTTTTATTTTAAACACCTCCTATAAATTAATGCACAATTTTCAATGCAAAATTCACAATTATGGTTGCAATTAATTCTTTATGAATTAATTTCTTAAA
>NZ_DKLM01000076.1:25292-38956 GCF_002455975.1 Clostridium sp. UBA6640 | reverse complement strand
TTATGGTTGTCATTATCGTTGTTATTATCGTTAGCATTATCATTGCGGTTGTCGTTATTATTGCCAGTGTCATTATCATTGTCATTATCCATACCGCTACCTAAGGCTAAATAGCTATAAACGTCGAAATCATTAATAAAATCTATAGCTAAATCGTCTTGTTTTATTTTCATTTCATTATTAGCCATATTAATATTTACCTCCCAATAAATTATTTGTGCAGCTTGAATTTAATACACTTTAAAGTGTGCTACGCTTTATAATTGTCATCTTTATGATGGTTATTCTCTAAAAATGAATAGCTATAAACGTCAGAGTCATCAATAAGTTCTACTCTAAATTGTCTTGATTACTATAATGATGGTTATTATGAGAATAGTGAGAGTGATGATTAGACATTTTATTTCTAGATGGGCTTGAATTAGCAGTTTGATTTGCAGTGCCATTTCCAGCTTTAATTTCTTTATCCAAGTTCATTTTTCTTTCTTTTATTTCTTCTTCTTTTCTTTTTAGCTTCGCTAATTTTTCTTCATTCTTTTTAGCTAGTTTTAACATTTTTTCATTTTCTTCTTTTCCTTCTAGCTTCATCAATTTTTCTTGATTTTTTTTAGCTAGTTTTGATATTTTTTCTTTTATCTTTTCTTCTTTTCTTTCGAGTATTTCAAGCATTTCTTCAGGCGTTATAGGAACTAGCTCTATTTCAGAATTTGTATTATTAGCTATATTCTTAGAACTTGTATTATTAACTGTATTTTTAGGACTTGTATTATTAACTGTATTCTTAGAACTTGTATTATTAGCTATATTCTTAGGACTTTTATTTTTATCAATATTTGTTTCATTTATCTTTATCTCATTGTTAGCCATAGTAATATTACCTCCTAATATTTAATACATTTTAAAGCTAGCGGCTACGTTTTATAATAGCCATTTTCATAATGGCTATTATCTAGAATTGAATAGTTATAAACGTTAGAATCATCAATAAGGTCTATGCTAAATCATCTTGATTGCTGTAATGATGATTATTATGAGAATAGTGATAATTAGCTGCCTTATTTCTATATGGGACTGAATTAGCGAGTTGATTTGCAGTGCCATTTCCAGCTTTAATTGCTTGATCTAGGTTCATTTTCATTTCCTTTATTTCTTCTTCTTTTCTTTTTAGCTTCGCTAATTTTTCTTCATTCTTTTTAGCTAGTTTTAACATTTTTTCATTTTCTTCTTTTCCTTGTAGTTTCATTGATTTTTCTTCATTTTTTCTAGCTAGTTTTAACATTTTTTCTTTTAATTTTTCTTCTTTTCTTTCTAATATTCTAAGCATTTCTTCAGGGGTTATAGGAACTTCATTTATTTCAGGGGTTGTATTATTAACCATATCCTTAGAATTTTTATTTTCAATAACATTTGTTTCTTTTATTTCATTGTTAGCCATTTAATATTACCTCCTAATATCTAATACATTTTAAAGCTAGCTACTGCGCTTTATATTATTTATAAATATTTTTTAATTTAATAATTTTTTTTATTTTTGCTCTTTCATTGATTGTTCTTTAATTTTTTCATTTGAGAGTTTTTCTGGTTTCTGCTCTTTCATTGGTTGTTCTTTAATTTTTTCATTTGAGAGCTTTTCTGGTTTTTGCTCTTTCATTGGCTGTTCTTTAATTTTTTCGTTTGAGAGTTTTTCAGGTCTTTGTTCTTTCAGTGGCTGTTCTTTATCCTTTTTGCCTAATAACTTTTCCTCTTCCTGTTCTTTTAGTAGCTGTTTCTTATTTTTTTCATTTAATTTAGCTTCTTTTTCATTTTTTTTCATTAGTTTCTTTTTATTTTTTTCATCTAGTTTCAGATTTTTTTCATTTAACTTTTCTTCTTTTCTTTGTTGTTTCATTATTTTGTCTTCATTCTTTTTAGCCAATTTTAAATTTTTTTCATTTAGCTTATCTTCTTCTCTCTTTAATTTTCTTAGTTTTTCTTCAGTTTCTATAAGATCTTTTTCTATTTCAAGATTTGTTTTATCAATTATATTTTCAGAATTTTTTATTTGTTCATTAGCCATATTAATATTCCCTCCTAAAATTGTTTTCCAAGTTTAAATTTCATATATTTTAAAAGTAATTGACGAATTTTAGATTACTTCTCTATAGCATCCTTATCTGATAAATTTTTCTTTTCTTGTTCTTTCATCAGTTTGTCTTCTCTTTTTTGATTTTTTATATTTAACTTAGCTTCTTTTTCACTTTTTTTCATTATTTTATTTTCCTTTTTTTCATCTAATTGTAGTTTTTTCTTATTTAGCTTATCTTCTTTTACCTGTTGCTTCATTAGCTTCTCTTCATTTTCTTTAGTTAATTTTGAGTTTTCTTTATTTAAAGCTTCTTCTTTTATTTTTAGCTCTGCTAGTTTTTCCTCAGTTTCTGCAAGTTCTTTTTCAAGTACAAGCTTCTTATCAGTAAGTTTCTTCATAGAGTCTTTTATCTCATTCATAATTATTTCATTTTCTTTATCTAATTTTAATTTTTTTTCAGTTAGTTTAGCTTCTTTTCTTTCTTGATTGTTTAATTTTCCCTGTATATTTTTGGAAGCTTGTCCTATTCCTAGTTTTGTTTCATCAATTTTTATTCTTTCAGTACTCATAATATAATTGTCACTCCTCGTTATTTAAACATTTTTAAATTTAGCACTTTAAAAGTAACTGACTCTACTGTATTCTATTCAAATCACGATTAAATGATAGTTAATTATAACCAGTAATTTAATGGATAGTATGTATTAATATATTGGTAAAAAATAACACTAGTTCAAAAATGTTAATGGATTATTGTGTAAATTAATAAAGGTATATTAAAAAAATATTAAAATATAAAAACTTTATTTAGACTTATATAATTAGAATTATGATTTATAGATTAAACTCCAGGAATTAAAAAAGCCTCTATATTTAAAAAATATAGAGGCCTAGTAAATCCCAAAGGTGCTTTCTAGATTTATATCTAAACATATTTCAATTTACTTACAACAATTAATGTTAATATTTAACACGTTAGTGTAAATTTTTACTTTATCATTGTTGTTACAGAAAAAAGTGTATTCTTTACCATTTTTATCCTTGTTATAAGATTTATTTGAGTTGCTCATTAAAATCACCACTATTAGTTATATTAACAAAATTTATTATTAACAATTATAAAAATCTAATTATATAATAGTGTTTTTTATTAAGACTCCTTGCAACAATTAATATTAATATTTACTACATCAGTATAAACAACTATTTTACCACAGTTTTCACTGCACTTTTTTTCAAAATGTTTAACATTGCTACTATTGTTATTATTAGATTTTTTTTCAACATTAACATTATTCTCAGACATATTTAACACCTCGTATATCAGTTTTTTATTTTAATATAACTTTGAAATAATTATTTCAAATATATAAAGGTAAGAAATTAAGGTTATAAAGTTCAGTTAACAAAAGAAATGAAAGTTTTATATGAAATTCAAATCTATGGTAACTGTAAAGTTTAATTAGTATCCCTACTAATAATATAATAAAAATATTGAAAGATGTGATAGAAAAATTACATATTTGTCAATATATTTAAGATACATATAGTTAATGCTATTATAAATATGAATTTTTTAAATTAAATATTAATGTATATAGAATAATAAAAAACTTTTTTCAAAAAATAATAGGAAGAAAGAAATTGTTTCGTATAGAGAGTTGAGCAATATAGAGCCAGATAAGTAAAAACCAGTATTTGAAAATAAACTATAAAACTGTGATTATATAGTAGTAGGATACTCTAGTGGTGATTGTAAGATGATGTCTTATTAGGATATTTGATGTAGTGATTATTAACGAATTATGAAAAGGAAATAGAGATTTCATAAAATTGTTGAAATATACAGAATAAACTGTTATAATTACTGAGGTAGTAAATATAAAATTAAATATTTCGTTTTGGGTACCTTAATAAGGTTTAATAGGGAAAGTGGTGAAAATCCACTGCAGCCCCCGCTACTGTAGACGGAGACAAAGCCAAATCCACTGGAGCAATCTGGGAAGGATGGNNAGCCAGGAGACCTGCCTAAATTAGTATATGGACTTCGGAGGGAAGTAAAACCATAGAATATAGCTAATAAAAAGTTATAACTTTTATATTTTATAGCTTTTATGTGTTATGTTGGTTTTATATGTGATTATAATAGTATTATAAGCCTCCGTTTTACGGAGGCTTTATTTATTTACTAGAAAATTATACAGATATTAGACAGCTTCAAAAAATAGTTAACTATTTCTAAAAGATGTTCTAAGTAATAGCTAAAAATCTTAGTATTCTTTTATTTAATAAAAGTAATATGAAATAAAATTTTAAATATCTATAAATTTGATTTATTCTAAAATTTAATATTGTAACATTAGGTTTCTTAATAGAATTAATAGGGAAAGTGGTGAAAGTCCACTGCAGCCCTCGCTACTGTAAATAGGAAAAAGTCTTAGTAACCACTGAAAATATTTCGGGAAGGTAAGATGAAATAAATCTATAAGTCAGGAGACCTGCCTAATGGGTGACTTAGTTTTCGATGGGAAAATATTTTGTTCTTCATAGTAAAGCATTTTAAATAAAATGTTTTACATTAAATTGCAAAAAACTCCTCTAGGGGTTTTTATTTATATATAAGATATCTTCAACAAAGTAACTAGTCAGTATGTTGAAATGTTTTGCGTTATATTGCACTCACTAATTTTATTATTAATATAAATGAACATTGAAATTGGTGACCTTATATGATGGAAAATATTTATAACATCTTTGACTAGTTATTTTCGTATGTTTTATGGAATTTTGCACTGAGGTGATCCATAAATAGGGTAGTTATTTATGGAGTTTTTAATTAGTTATTTTTAAAAGATATCTTAAAGAATTTTATATTATAGGGGGAAGACTCATGGATTTAAAATCTAAGAAAAAAAATAGTAACTACAATTTATTAATTATGCTAGTTACAGCTTTACTTGTAGTATTTACTGGTTGCTCTAATAATGCAGGGAAAGGTGATAAAGCTGAACTAATAGTTGATAGTAATGACACTAAAAACACAGTTAGTACTAAAATTGAAAATGAAAAAGTTTACGTATCACTAAAAGAAGCATTTGAATTTCTAGGTGGTAAATGTGACATAGAAGGAAATAATGCTAATATAACAAAAGATAAGGACACGATAAAGGTGGACTCAACTAGTAAGGAGGCCTATATTAATTCAGATAAAGTAACAATGAGCGATATGCCTAAAGTTATAAATGATGATATATATGTTCCAATTGACTTTTTAAATGAATCAATGGACGCTAGAGTTACTTACGATAAAGAGAATAAAGCTTTAAACATAAGGACAGAAATGCCATTACTTTATACAAAATCATTTAGTGTACAATACCTTAAAGGCGGATTAAAAAAAGTAGTAGATGGAGATAAAAGAACTTTTATTTTAGTTCCAGATGGAAAAACTGTCCCAGAAGAATATAAGAATGAAGTAGCAATAAAAACTCCAATAAAAAATGTTCTTACTGCATCTACAACTCAAGCTTGTCTATTAAGACCAATAAATGAATTATCAAGTATATCTGGAGTTACAACTGCTGCAGATCAATGGCAAATAGAAGAAGTGAAAAAAAATATAGAAAGCGGCAAAATAGCTTTTGTTGGTAATGGCAGTGCACCAGATTATGAGAAGATTTCTTCATTAAAACCTGAAATAGTATTTGTATATTCAGGACCAGCTGGACAACAAGCTATGATGGAAAAACTTGATGAGTTAAAAATAAATTATGCTGTGGATAATGAATATCTTGAGGAAAGTCCTTTTGGAAGAGTCGAGTGGATGAAATTCCTTGCTGCATTCTATGATAAAGAAGAGGAAGCAGAAAAATATTTTAATAAAGCCGTAGAAACAGTAAAAGAAGAAACAAAGAAAATTGAGAATATGGACAAACCTAAGATAGCATGGGGCTTTATAAGCAAAGGAGAAGTATATGTTCCAAAGTCAGGATCATACGTTGCAGAAATGATTAAAATGGCTGGAGGAGAATATATATTCGATGACTTAGGTACAGGTAACGGCAAAATAAGCATTGAAGAATTTTATGCTAAATCAAAAGATGCAGATATACTTATCTATTCTTCAACATCTCAATGGAGTCCAACTCTTAAATCTATACTTGATCAAGCTCCAACTCTTGAAAAATTGGAAGCGGTAAAAAATAAGAACGTTTGGTGCTTTCACCCAGATTATTGGCAATCAACAGATAAGGTTGATGAGCTAATAATAGACCTTATTAATATATTCCATAATCAAAAAGATAGTAAAGAAATAAAACATTATATTAAATATGAATAGATAAATTTTTAATATTAGTAATGTGGGGAGGACTTATGGATTTTTTAAAAAAGATAAAAGCTAGATATTATATAATTTTTTCCTTACTTATACTAAGTACAATTTTAGTATTTGGATTTTGTATAGGATTTGGTTCTGTAAAAATAAAATTAGATGAAGTTTTTAGAATACTATTTAACAAGGTATCTAATGATGATACTTTTTATGACATTGTTTGGGATATAAGATTTCCTAGAGCTTTAGCAGCTTTAATTAGTGGAGCAGCTCTTGCAGTATCTGGACTTTTGCTTCAAATATTTTTTAAAAATCCAATAGTTGAACCATATGTGCTTGGAGTATCTTCAGGGGCTACTTTATGTGTGGGACTTGTAATGCTAGGCGGAGTAACGTTTGGGTTTGAAAGTGTATCTCCCTTTGTATTATTTGCTTCAGCACTTATAGGATCACTACTAGTTATGCTGGTAGTGGTTCTATTTGCAGGTAGAGTTAAAAGCATAATAACGCTGCTTGTAATAGGCTTGATGGTTGGATATTTATGTAGTTCAGTTACAAGTGTTTTAACTGCATTTGCTGACAAAGAACGTCTTCAAGGTTTTACACTTTGGAGAATGGGAAGCTTTTCTGGATTTACTTGGAAAAGTATAAAAGTATTAATAGCTATGGGAATTCCTGCAATTATATCTTCATTTTTTATAGTTAAACCTTTAAATGCTTTTTTATTAGGTGAAGAATATGCAAAAAGCATGGGAGTGAAAATAAAAGCATTTAGAATCACTATTGTTGTTATATCCAGTATACTGGCATCTGTAGTAACAGCTTTCGCAGGCCCAGTGGCTTTTATTGGATTGGCAGTTCCACATATAACAAGACTTATTTTTAAAACATCCGATAATAGGGTTTTAATACCTGGAACAATTTTATTAGGTGGGGTTGTAACTTCTATTTGTGATCTTATAGCAAGAACCATATTTGCACCGGTGGAGCTTCCAATAAGTGCTGTGACATCAATTATAGGAGCACCTATAGTTATATTCCTTATATTAAAAAGGAGGACATCACTATGATAATTTTAAAAACTGAAAATCTTTTTGCCGGCTATGGAAAAAAAGTAGTAGTTGAAAATGTTAATATAAGCGGAATAAAAGGAGAAGTGGTATGTTTTTTAGGCCCTAATGGTGCTGGTAAAACAACTATTTTAAGAACTTTATCAGGCTTGCTTGAGCCTGTTAAAGGAGAAGTTTATATAAAAGAAGAAAAGATTTCAAATATCAGTAAAAAAGATTTATCAAAACAGCTAGCGGTGGTCTTAACAAAAAAATTTGAAGGCGGATTAATGACTTGTTATGAGGTTGTATCAATGGGAAGATATCCACATACTGGCTTTTTTGGACGTTTATCTGAAAGTGATACCGAAAAGGTTTTTGAGGCTTTAAAAACTGTAAATGCAGAAAAGCTAGCTGAAAGATATTTTGATGAATTAAGTGATGGAGAAAAGCAAAAAATACTTGTTGCGAGAGCTTTAGTTCAAGAGCCGGAAGTTATTATTCTTGATGAACCTACCACTCATCTTGATATACGTCATAGATTAGAGCTCATTGATATTCTTAAGAAATTAAGCAAAGAAAAAGGAATTACCGTTATTTTATCATTACATGAAATTGATATTGCAATAAAGAGTTGTGATAAGGTGATTCTTGTAAAAGATAATAAGGTTTTAGCTTATGGTGTACCAGAGGATGTAGTAAATGAACATATAATTAAAAAATTATATGATATAAAAGATGCAAGCTTTAATAATTTACTTGGCTCAATAGAACTTTCGAATAAATTAAAACCACAAGTATTTGTTATTGGAGGAAGTGGATATGGTGCTCCTATATATAGGGCATTAACAAAGCATAGCATCGGAGTATCAACAGGGATAATACATGAGAATGATATTGATTATGAAATAGCAAGAACTATAGGAGTTGATATACAAAGCGAAAAACCTTTTAAAGCTATAAATGATATTTCATTTGCAAAATCTTTAAGCATCATTGACAAAATAGATATAGTAATAGATTCAGGTTATCCAATAGGAGAGATAAATAAAAGAAATTTAGACTTAATTTATTATGCTTTAAATAAAGGAAAAAAAGTTTTTACACTGAGAGATAAATTTGAAAGTATTGAGATTTATGGAAACAAAAGTGAGAGATTGCTATATTGTAACAATATAGCTAAAGTTATAGAGAACTTTTGTAGTATTAAAAAAGAAAAATATTGTGAAGATGAAATTCCAAGGAGTGGTTTGTATTGATGATATATACATTATCTACAGGTGATAAGGTACATAAATATGATAAAAGCATAGTTATTCAATTTAAAGATGATAGAAAAGTTCTAAGTACATCTCCTATAAATGGAGGATATAGAGAAGATATAAAGACTATCTTTAATCATGATGAGAACCCCGGAGCAGGTATAGCTTGCAAGTTAAAAGCACCTACTTATAGTGAACATATGTATTTAATAGCAGAACAATTAGGATTAAAGCCTGAAGAAACTGCAGGAATTTCTACTGCAGCGTCTATGGAAAATCTGTCTATTAAGAGTGAAAGTTTTGATGAAGTTACAGTAACATCAATAGTAACAGGTGGGATTGAGGTAAATGGCGGAAGGGTAGGCGATCCTGCTTCATATTATGAGAAAAATAGTAAAGTTGAAATGATAAAACATGGAACAATAAACATTATATTAGTTATAGATGGAAATTTGCCACCTGAAACAATGACTAGAGCATTAGTAACCTGTACAGAAGCTAAAACTGCAGCACTTCAGGAACTGATGGCAGGAAGCAATTATTCAAGAGGAATTGCTACTGGATCTGGAACGGATGGGACTATTATCGTTTGTAATAGCAAATCAAAGATTAAATTAACAAATGCTGGTAAGCATTCCAAGTTAGGAGAATTAATTGGAGTTGCAGTAAAAAAGGCGGTAAAGGAAGCTCTTTTTTTACAGACTGGATTATCTCCTCAAAGTCAGCATAGTATGTTGAAAAGAGTGAAGAGATTTGGTATTGATGAAAATAAGATATGGAATAAGTATGAAGAAATATATTGTGAGTATTTAAGTGAAGAAAACAAAGAACAACTTACAAAAGCAGAGTTTATACATAATCTTCATATGATAGATAGAAGAGAAGGTTTAGTAACATTAACTTCATTATATGCACATATTATAGATCAATTAGACTGGGAACTGTTATCATCAAGTGAAGTTGTAAGTGAGGCAAATGAAATTTTAAATAGGATATTAGAAAAGTTTAGCATGGAAAATAGTTTAATTAAAATATTCGAATTAGATTATAGTAAAAATAAATCTGCTCAAGAAGTAGTTGAGATGATTATAGATAGATTTATATTAATAATGGCACAAATATCAGGAGGAATTAAAGATGTTTAGGCTTATTTTTATAATGTCAGGGTTCGATTCTACATACAAATTAAAAGAAGCAAATATCTATATTAAAAATCATTATGAGAACAAGATTAATATAAACTTTATAGATAGTTATAAAGTTGACAATAGTACAGAAGAATACAATGATTGTAGAGAGAAAATTGAAAAATCTAATATGATTTTTATTTCTATGCATGGAGGAGTAACTCATTTTAAAAGCTTAGAGAAAATAATGAATGAATTTGAAGGAAAAAAGAAATTCTTTATTTATTCTGGTGTTGAGGATGAAAATATTGTGTTATTAAAAAAATCTGGGATTTCACCTAGACAATATGAAGAAATACTTAGTTATTATTCTACTGGTGGTAATGAAAATCTTAGAAATATGATTTTGTATCTAGCGTCAAATTTTGGAGATAAGAAGCTTAGCTACGATAATCCTAAAATTGTTAATTGGGAAGGGATATATTATCCTAATAAAATTATTGAAGATTATGAAGCATATATAAAGGATATAAAAAAATTAAAAAAACCTATTATAGCAATTTTATTCTATAGTAAATATTTTAGAGAAAATAATACAAGACATATAGATGCTTTCATAGAAACAATCGAAGAATTAGGAGGTATTCCTCTTGCTATATATACAGCGTCTGCACCAGATTTGTCTAATGGATGTAAAGGTATTAAGTGGGTAATTGATAATATACTAATGATTGATGGTGAGACGCAGGTAGATACGATTATAAATATAATGGCACATGCGCAAAGCATATTAGGTGACCCTGGAGATGGAACAAGAGCTGTGGAAAAAAGTATATTTGAAGATATTGATGTTCCAGTACTTCAAGCCATGCCAACATATCAAAGTCTTGAAAGTTGGGAAAATTCAATAAAAGGAATAGACATGATGTCACTTACAAGTAGTGTTTATGATCCAGAATTTGATGGACAAATTATAACTGTAGCAACAGCTTACAATGAAATGATAGTTGATGAAATAGGAGAAAGATACATATTTAAACCTATAAAAGAAAGAGTTAATAAAGTTTGTAGATTAGCATTAAATTGGGCTAGGCTCAGAAAAATTGAAAATGAAGATAAAAAAGTAGCAATAATATTTCATAATATGCCGCCAAGAAATGATATGATAGGCTGTGCCTTTGGGCTTGATACTCCATATAGTGTATATAACATTATTAATGCACTTAAAGAGGATGGAGTATATACAGAGTATGATTTTAAAGATGGGGATGAAATAATAAATAAAATTATTCAGGGAGTAAGTAATGATACCAGATGGCTAACAGCAGAAAGGGCTATGGAAAAAAGTGTAGACATAATCAGTGGAGATATCTATAGGGAATGGTTTTCAACTTTGAGTAATCCTGTTAAAGAAAAAATGATTGAGGATTGGGAAACACCACCTGGAGATTTAATGGTGTTCGATGATAAAATGCCAGTACCAGGTATTATTAATGGAAATATTTTTATCAGTATACAACCTCAAAGAGGATATGAGGAAAAAGCAGAAGAAGCTTACCACAGCACTGATATCGTACCACCACACCAATATATAGCTTATTACAAATGGATAAAAAATATTTTTAAAGCTGATGTTATTATTCATGTAGGAACTCATGGTACATTAGAATGGCTACCAGGAAAGGAGATTGGACTATCACAAAATTGTTATCCAGATATTACAATTGATGATATTCCTCATTTATATCCTTACATTATAAATGTACCTGGGGAAGGAGTACAGGCAAAAAGAAGATCCTATGCTGTTATACTTGACCATTTAATACCTTCACTTATGCAAAGTGGGACCTATGATGAGATGGAAACTTTGGACGAGCTATTAAAGCAATATTATCATGCGAAAAATGGTGATAGTGGAAAATTAATTTATATACAAGAACAAATAATTGAATTAGTTATAAAGAACAATTATCATATAGATTTAAATGTTTCAGAGGAATATATTAATAATAATTTTGAAAGCTTTGTTGAAAAATTGCATGGATGGATTGAAGAAATTAAAAGTTCTTTAATTAAAGACGGGCTTCATATATTTGGGACTGTCCCAGAGGGAGAAAGATTTGAAAATTTGGTTTTTGCACTACTAAGATTATCTAATGGAGAAGCTCCATCCTTAATAGAGTCTATTTGTAAAGCGAATGGATTTGATTATAGGGATTTAAAAGATAATCCATATAAAGTTAATAAAAATAATAGTACAAATTTGATGATGCTAGATGAAATAGACGAGGTAGGAAGAAATATAATCAGGAAATTCCACAGCTTAAATTATAAGGTAGAGTTTATAGAAGAGATAATAGAAGAATATTTTGAAGTAAAAGATAAGAATAAAACTGATGATATTTATAAAACACTTAAGTTTGTATCAGAGGTTATAAATCCTAAGTTAAACGATACAGTAGATGAAATCAAATATCTTGTAGAAGGAGTAAGAGGAAATTTTATACCTCCAGGAGGTTCAGGATGTCCAACAAGAGGAAGAGTTAGTATTTTACCTACAGGAAGAAATTTTTATACAATAGACCCAGCAGCTGTTCCGACTAAAGCAGCTTGGAAAGTAGGTAAGCAGCTTGGAGATAACTTGATTGATAGGTATTTAAAAGATGAAGGAAAATATCCAGAAAATATTGTTATGGTAATTTATTCTGGGGAAACGATGAAAACTTGTGGAGATGATATAGCAGAGGCGCTATATCTTATGGGGATAAAACCTAAGTGGTTAGAAAATACAGATAAAGTTATAGGTCTTGAGGTCATTCCATTAGAGGAACTAAAAAGACCAAGAATTGATGTTACATTAAGGATAACGGGGTTATTTAGAGATACCTTTCCAAATATTATCGAACTTGTGGAAGAGGCAGTTAATATGGCATCATCGCTTGATGAAAATGAAGATGAGAACTATATAAAAAGAAATATTTTAAATGAAATTAAGAATTTGATAGATAATGGACTTTCTATAGAAGAAGCTGAAGAAGAAGCGGGGATGAGAATATTTGGATGTCCTCCAGGAACCTATGGTGCAGGGGTCGGAATACTAATTAATAGTAAGAATTGGCAAGATGTCAACGATCTTGGAGAGGTATACACTTTATGGGGTGGACATGCATATGGAAAGAAGTTTCATGGCAAAAAAGTTAAAGAAGTTTTTTCAAGAAGATTATCTTCTGCTGAAATTACTGTTAAAAATGAATCTTCAATGGAAATTGATATGCTAGATAGCGATGATTTTTATAATTATCATGGAGGACTTATTGCAGCTGTAAAATCAAACTCAGGAAAATCTCCAAGATCTTATTGTGGTAATAGTAGTGATCCATCAAGAACTAAAATAAAAGATGTTAATGAAGAAACAGCAAGAATCATGCGTTCAAGAATTCTAAATCCTAAATGGTTTGAAGGGTTAAAAAAACATGGATACAAAGGAGCACAGGAAATTTCTGCAATGGTTGATATTGTGTTTGGATGGGATGCCACTGCTGATGTTGTTGAGGATTGGATGTATGAAAAAATAAGTGAAACATATCTTTTTAATGATGAGAGAAGAGAATGGATTAAGGATGTAAATTCATGGGCAATACACAATATGACAGAAAGATTATTGGAAGCCAGCCAACGGGGAATGTGGAATGCTAAAGATGAAACCATAGAAAAATTAAAAGAAATATATCTTTCCATAGAAGGTGACATAGAAGAACATATTTAAAATTAACAATTAGGGCATCTAAATAAAATATAGGTTTCCACAATGAAAATTTAACTTATGCA
>NZ_DKLM01000076.1:264-25264 GCF_002455975.1 Clostridium sp. UBA6640 | reverse complement strand
ATTCTTCATTATTAATCCTTAATTTCTAAGGACTTAAGCTGTTTTTATAGAAAATTTATTTTCCAAAGTATATATTAAGTTTTCATATTGTATCACTATATACTAGCTAATTATATTTTTAAGATGCCCAAAGTTTGAGTGTTTTTATGAAGGAGAGATTATGAACATTGTTTGAAGATATTAATTTTTTAGTATTATGGTTAACAAATGACTGCAATTTAAGATGCAAATATTGTTATGCTAATGGTGGAGAAAAAAAGGAATATATGACTTTTGAAATGGCAAAAAAAGCATTATCTATGCCCAAGTCTAATTTTAAGCTTCAACTTGCAGGAGGAGAGCCACTTTTAAATTTTCAACTTATTAAGGACATATATAATTATTTAAAGGTTAATAATAAGTCAGTTAGACTTCAAATGCAAACAAATGGGGCTTTAATAGATAGAGAAATTGCTAGAGAAATAAAAAAGATGAATATAGCTATTGGAATAAGTATGGATGGACCTATTGAAATAAATGAAAAGCTACGAGGGAAAAGTGCCGAAGTTATAAATGGTATAAGAATGCTAGGACAAGAAGGGGTAATGGTAAATTTAAATGCGGTTATAACTAATGAGAATATTTCATACTTAGACAAGCTTGTAGATTTAGCATTTTATCTTGGAAATGTAGGCGGAATAGGACTAGATTTATTAAGAGTTACGGGAAGAGCTTGTAATAATAATGTAAATATTGCAGGAGCTGATGATATAAGAATGTATTTAAAAAAGGCATATGAGAGGACAATTGAATTAGAAAAATTAACTGGAAAAAAGATTGTCATAAGGGAAATTGAAGATAGTAAAAGGCGATTAAAAACACATGGAAGTTGTAGTGGATACTGCCATGCTGTCTATGGAGGAGCAATGGTAGTTCTTCCTAATGGAAGTATTTATCCTTGTGGGTCATTAGCATATTCACCACAATATTATATGGGTAATATATATGATGAAAAATCTCAAAGAATTGTAAAAGTAAAAACTGAAAGACCAAAGAGATGTACTATTTGTGAATATGAAAAATTTTGTGCAGGTGCATGTCCTTCTAGAAGTATTATAAATTTAAATTCTAAGGATATTGGAATAGAAGAATGTGCTTTAAGAAAAGTTTCCTTTGAAATTGCAGGAAATCATAATAATCTCGCTAAAAGCCCTTTAGTTTCAAGTAATAAATATCTTTTATGATGAAATATTTATAGAAAATAATTCAATGATAAAACTTTTATAAAATTAAAAGGAGAGTAAAAAGTGCTAACTATTAATGAACTTACTAAAAAATATGATGATTTAGTTGCAGTAAATAAACTGAATTTAAATATTGAAAGAGGAGAGTTTTTTGGCCTTTTAGGGCCAAATGGAGCTGGAAAGAGTACTACTATAAGAATGATAAGTACTCTTACACCAAAAACTTCAGGGGATATTATAATAAATGGAAAAAGTATGGATAGAAATCTATTAGATGTAAAAAGAAAGCTTGGAGTAGTACCACAAGGAAACAACTTGGAAGTTGAAATGACTGCATGGGAAAATTTAGAACTTCATGGAAGAATTTATAACATGCCTAAAGAACTTAGAAGAAAAAGAATAAAAGAACTTTTAGAATTTACGGAACTTAGTGATAGAGCAAATGATATTGCTAAAAATTACTCTGGTGGAATGAAAAGAAAGCTTATGATTGCAACAGCACTAATGCATAATCCAGAGCTATTACTTTTAGATGAACCTACCGTAGGACTAGATGCAACGGCTAGAAGAAAAATGTGGGACCTATTAAAAAGATTAAAGAGTGAAGGATTAACAGTTTTATTAACTACTCATTATATAGAAGAAGCAGAAGTATTATGTGATAGAGTAGGGCTTATAAACGGCGGAGTGTTAGTAGAGTTAGACAGCCCTGAAAAGTTAATTGAAAAGGTTGGCAAATTTGCTGTTGAGCATTTTCAAAATGGAGAAACTAAAGCAGAATTTTTCGAAACAAGAGAAGGTGCAGTTGAGTTTGCTTCTAAACTAGAAGGAGCTGCAAATGTAAGATTGTCAAACCTAGAAGATGTGTTTATAAAATTAACTAATAGAAGGGTGGAAGCATGATGTGGGCTTTTCTAGTATATTATGGCAAGAATTTGTATTATTTAAACGTAAGTTTTGGACAATAACCGTGAGCTCAATGGTTTCACCTATTTTATATTTAATAGCCTTTGGATGGGGGTTAGGTGGAGGTATGCAAATAGATGGGAGGGATTACATCCATTTTGTAATTCCAGGAATCATTGCATTAACTACAATGACTTCTAGTTATAATAGTATATCTAGTTCTGTAAATATATCTAGAATATATTATAAGAGCTTTGAGTCTTTTATGATAGCTCCAATTAATATTTCAATTTATGCTTTAGCGAAAATAATAGCAGGCGCATTGAGAGGATTGTACTCTGGTATTTTAATAATATTGTTATCTTTCATATTTAATACAGGGTTAAATATAACACCATATTTTATGTTAATGGTAATACTTAATTGCTTGGTATTTTCAGCTGTAGGTTTTATAGCTGGGATAGTAATTAATTCACATCAAGAGATGAATAGATTTTCAAGTTTTATTATTACACCGATGTCATTTCTATGCGGAACGTTTTTTTCTTTAGACAAGATGCCAGTTATAATAAAGAATTTTATATTAATATTGCCCCTTACTCATACCAGTATCGCATTAAGAGCCGTAGGAGAGAGTTTAACTACTAAAATAGTACATGCTACTGTTTTAATTGTGTATTTTATAATCTTATTCATTATGTCCGTGAAATTTTGCAAAAAGGCAGAATAATGTGTTTTAGAATAAATTTTGATCGTTAACTAAGGAGGTGTTTTAAATTTGAATGAAAAAGTTGTTATAGCAATTGTATTAGATTTAATGAAAAATCAATTAATAGAACTTTCTTCTACTATAGAATATTTAAAGATTGAATTTTTAGATGAATCTTTGATAAAGGAAAATAGAAATACAATTGAATTTTTGAAAGAGAAAGCTATAGCTTTAATTGTTGGAAATAAAACTATGAATAGTGAAGTAGATGCACTTCTAAAAAGAATTAAAGAAGAAATAAAGGAAATTCCCATAATACCTATTGGTGGAGAAGTTCTACAGGATAATATTTATAATATAGATAAAAAGAAGGCACTGCTTATAAATAGCTATTTTTCTTACGGAGGTGATGGCAATATTATAAGTGCTCTGCATTACATAGCATATAATTTTTTAAACCTTAATGAAGAGGATAAAAATTATTGCGAAAAATTTATTTTTCAGCCAAAGGAAATGCCTTTTGATGGTATTTTCTATAAAGATGGTAAAAAGATTTTTAATTCTTTTAAAGAATATAAAAATTGGTACATAGGTGAAAAGAATGTAGAAGAATATAAGTGGGTAGGGCTTTTAATCCATAGAAGTAGTTTTATTAATGGCAATATAGAGGTAGAAAAAATATTAATAGCTGAACTGGAAGCAACAGGAATTAAAGTAATACCAGTATTTAGTTATGCTTCTTCTGAAAAGGATTCTAATGTAAAAAACTTTAGAGAAATTATAAAAGAATACTTTTCTTATGAGGATAAATTTATTATAGATGGATTTATAAATCTTCAAATGATTGCAGCTGTTGGAAATAACAACTGTAATAATATATTTGAAGAAGCAGTAGAAATTTTTAAAGAAATGAATGTTCCTATATTTAAGCCAATTATAAGCTATTATCAAGATATAGATAGTTGGAGTGAAAATATAAGTGGATTATCATCAGAAATACCTAATTCTTTTACTACACCAGAGATGGTTGGAATGATTGAGCCAATAATTATAGGAGCAAGAAATAATAAAGGAGAATCTGAACCTATAAGAGATAGAATAAATAGGTTTGCTGGAAGGGTTTTTAAATGGATTACTCTTAGGAATACTAGTAATAAGGATAAAAAATTAGTATTTTTTATACATAACGCACCTTGTTCTGGCGTAGAGGCTACCATTGGCTTAGGAGCTGGATTGGAAGTTTTTGAAACGGTAGTGGAAATGTTGAAAAAGCTTAAAAGTGAAGGATATGAAGTAGAAAACATACCACAAAGTGGAGAAGAGCTTTTTCAGCGAATAATGAGTAAAAAAGCTTATCATGATTTTAGGTGGACTTCTATAGAAGATATAATAATAGCTGGCGGAGTACTTTATAAAATGCCATTAAACAGTGATGATGGATATATGTCATTTTATAATAGTTTAGACATCGAAGTAAAAGATGAAATAGAAAAAAGCTGGGGGAGTCCACCGGGAGAAAGTATGGTTTATGATGAAAGCATAATAATTACAGGACTTAATTTTGAAAATGTATATGTTATGGTTCAGCCTAAAAGAGGATGTTATGGTTCTAAATGTACTGGAGAGGTATGTAAAATATTGCATGATCCTAAATGTCCACCACCACATAATTATATTGCAACCTATAAATATGTAGAAAATGTAATAAATGCAAATGCTATAGTACATGTAGGTACAGGTGGTAGTCTTGAAAATCTACCAGGTAAGACTAATGGTCTATCTAAGAAATGTTATCCTGATATTGTACTTGGAAATACACCTAACTTTTATTTATACAATGCAAGTATAGGTACAGAGGGAATTGTAACCAAAAGGAGAAGTAATGCAGTAATATTAGATTATTTACCATCAGCTATTGATATTAATATAGAGAATTCTAAAATTATAATTTTAATAAATGATTATATTGAAGCAGAAGATTTAAATAGCAACCAAAAGCTATTGATAAGAGATAAGTTAGAGAAAAGTCTAAAAGAATTAGATGGGGCAGAAGAAATTTTATCCAGAGAAGAAACTTTTATTGAAGGCATAAAAAGCTTAAAAAACTATTTGGTTCAATATATAAATAATAGTAGAGTAGAAAAACTTCATGTTTTTGGAGAAAATTTTCAAATTGAAGAAAATATATCTTTAATCAAAGAGTACATTGATAACAATAGTAAGAGTGCAAAGCTTATCAAAAAATTATATAAAGATGATTATAACTACGATTTAATTATCTTAGATTTAATAAGCAAATTTATTAATGATGATAAAAAGGTAGAAAATCAATATGAAAATATAGAAAAAGAAATTTTAAAGGAGCTCCGAAAAGATGTACTAGAAATTTACGGCAAACTACTTTTACTAGATATTGAAATGAAAAATCTTATAAGAGCTTTAGAAGGAAAATATATCGAACCAGGGATGTCAGGTTTACCAAGCGAAAATTTAAAAAATATTATTCCAACAGGTAGAAATTTTTATTTGATGGATTGTGAAAAAATTCCTACTAAAGAGGCATATAAAGTAGGGTGCAATCTTGCGGAAGAACTTATAGAAAAGTATATAAGAGAGGAAGGCTGCTTTCCAGAAAAAGTGGCAATGAATATGATTTCTACAGATATATCTGTAACAAAAGGAGAACAACTCTCTCAAATATTACATTTAATGGGGATAACTCCAGTTTGGGATAATATAGGCAAAGTAGTTGATATTGATGTAATACCACTAGAAAAACTACAGCGTCCAAGAATTGATGTGACTATTAGAATATCGGGTATATTAAGAGATTCTTTTCCAGAAGCTATAAAGCTTATCGATAAAGCTATAATTTTGATATCTTCTTTAGATGAACCCTTAAGTATGAATTTTGTTAAGAAGAATACTCTAAATATGGAAAAATATTTATTAGATATAGGACAAGAGAAGGATATACAGCGTCATGCAACTATGAGAATTTTTGGAGACAAACCAGGAGCTTATGGTGCTGGAGTTGATTTAGCATTAAAGGCTAGTGCATGGAAAGATGAAGAAGATATTGCTAAAGTATTTGTACATTTTTCTTCATATGCTTATGGTGAAAATTTAAATGGAGATATGGCCAAATATGAATTTGTAAAAAATATAAGAGACTCTCAGATATCTTATCAGACTAGTAGTTCTAAAAGATATAATATGCTATCCTCCAGTTTTTCTTCTTCTGTACAAGGCGGGTTTGGCATAGTAAAAAAATGTTTTGATGGAAGTGATTTAAAAGAGTATTACGGTAGAAATGAAGGAGAAGGAAAAGTTAAGATTTCAACAACTGAAGATGAACTAAAAGAAAATATGGAAGATACCCTTTTTAATCCTCTTTGGAAAGAAGGAATAAAGAAAAAAGGATATGTAGGGGCTGCTGAATTTATGAATGCTATTCAAAATATATTTAATTGGCAGTGTCTTTCCGAAAACATTAGTAGTAAGGATATTGACAAGTTGGTAGATATCTATATCAATGATAAGGACATGCTACAGTGGTTTGAAAAAAATAATAAATTTGCATTAGAAGAAATATCAAGGAGATTTTTAGAGCTTCACGAAAGAGGAAAGTGGAATGGAAGAGAAGAAGTTTTAAATTCATTAAAAAGAAATTATATTAATATAGAAGGTGACATGGAAGAGATGTTAGAGAATTCTACTGGAGAAATGCAAGGTGGAGGTATTGAAGTTTTAAATCAAAATGATATAAAAGCTTGGAAAGAAAATCTAAGTGAAATAGAGGAAGTATTTAATAATAAGTAGATAATTATCCAGTAAAAGTGCGAATTATTGAAAAATAAAAAATTAACTGATATAATTGATTTGGTTATAATAAAATTTAATAATTATTTTAGGTACCTAAACAAGGTTTAATAGGGAAAATGGTGAAAATCCATTGCAGCCCCCGCTACTGTATACGGAGACAAAGCCAAATCCACTGGAGCAATCTGGGAAGGATGGCAGAGAAAGACCCGTGAGTCAGGAGACCTACCTAATTTTCTATATGTAACTTCGGAGGGAAGTAAAATCATATAATATAAGCATTTAGAAGAGTTTACTTAATGGTTTAAGTAAGTTTTTGTTGTGTAAACTTTTATATAATTGTATTTATGAATTTAACCTCTGTATGTATTTACAGGGGTTTTTTGATTTATTTATTTTAAGATACATTAAAAAATAACTTATTGATAATTGAAAGGGGTTCACAAATGAAAGGTATGAAAAATGTATATCCATTTACAGCAATTGTTGGACAAGAAAATATGAAGAAAGCATTAATACTTAATGTCATAAATCCACATCTTGGAGGAGTTTTGATAAGAGGGGAAAAAGGTACAGCAAAATCCACAGCTGTTCGTGCTATCGCGGAACTTTTACCAGAAAGAGCTCAGGTAGAGGGCTGTATTTTTAGATGTAAGCCTAATGATAAAAGTAGTATGTGTGAAAATTGCTTAGATAAACTTAATAAACAAGAAGTTTTAAAAGAAATAAATGAAAAGATGAAAGTAATTGATCTTCCTGTAAGTGCAACGGAAGATAGAGTAGTAGGAACATTAGATATCGAATATGCAATTAAAAATGGGGAAAAGAGATTTGAACCTGGGATTTTAGCAGATGCAAATAGAAATATACTTTATGTAGATGAAGTAAATCTTTTAGATGATCATGTAGTGGATGTATTGTTAGATTCAGCAGCTATGGGAGTAAACACAATAGAAAGAGAAGGTGTTTCTTTCTCGCATCCTGCAAAATTTATTTTAGTTGGAACTATGAATCCAGAAGAAGGAGATTTAAGACCACAACTATTAGATAGATTTGGTATGGTAGTAGATGTTATTGGAGAGAGAGACACTGAAAAAAGAGTTGAAGTTATAAAGAGAAGACTTGAATATGAAAATGATAATAAAAAATTTGCATTAAGTTTTGAAAAGGAACAACAAGATTTAAGAGAAAAAATTTCAAAAGCTAAAGAGTTATTAAAAACTGTAACTTTTGACGATAAAATTCTTGAAGTAGCAGCAAAAATAAGTATTGAAATGGATGTAGATGGTCATAGAGCTGATATCAGCATGATTAAAACGGCGATGACTATAGCAGCTTTTAATGGAAGAGATAAAGTTAGTAATGAAGACATGTTAGAAGCAGCAGAACTTGTACTTCCTCATAGAATGAGAAGGAAACCTTTTGAAGAAGGGGTTATAAATTTCTCAAAAGTTGAAGAAATAATTAAAGAAGCAGAACTAGTATAATTGAAAGGAGCGATTTCCAATTGAAAAGAAATTTTGTTTATCCTTTCACTGCGGTTATAGGTCAAGAAAAAATTAAAAAAGCGCTTATACTAAATATTATTAATCCATGTATTGGTGGAGTTTTAATAAGTGGGGAAAAAGGTACAGCTAAATCTACTCTTGTCCGTGGATTAGCAGAAATAATAAATAACATGAAAGTAATAGACCTTCCCTTAAATATCACAGAGGATAGGTTATTAGGAACTATAGATATTGAAAAGGCAATTAGTGAAGGTATAAGAAAGCCAGATATGGGAATTTTAAAGGAAGCAGATGGAAATATTTTATATGTAGATGAAGTGAATCTTTTAAGTGAACATATTGTCAAATGTCTTCTTGAGGTCTCTGCCTCAGGGATAAATCATGTTGAGAGGGAAGGGATATCTTTCACTCATCCATCACGCTTTGTTCTAGTCGGAACTATGAATCCAGAAGAAGGACAATTAAGGCCACAGTTTTTAGATAGATTTGGACTATATGTAGAAGCTAATGGAAGTGATGATTTATTTGAGAGAAAAGAAATAATTAGAAGAAGACTAGAGTATGAAAAAAATCCAATTGAGTACATAGATAAATTTGAAAATCAATCAAAAGAACTTATGAATAAAATTATAAATGGAATTGAAGTTCTTAATAAAGTTCAAGTTTCAGATAGTGTAATGTACCTTTCAGCTGAAATTTCTAAAGAAGCTAATTGTGCTGGAAATAGAGCAGAACTTGTAATAATTGAAGCAGCAAAAGCAATTGCTGCTTTCGACAATAGGAAAAATATAAATATAAATGATATTAAAGAAGCAGCAGAATTTGCTCTTCCACACAGGATGAGGGAAATGCCACCATCAGTTAGTGATAAGGATGATAAAGAAGAGGAAAGTGAAGAAGAGCAAATAGATGATGATAAAGAAGAAAGAGAAGAGGAAAATGAGCCACCACAAGTAGAAGAAAATGATAATTATGAGGATGACAATAAAGAGGATAATAATGAAGAAGATAATAAAAATGAAGATGATAGTTTAGATTATGAAGAAAATTTGGAAGAAACTAAACAAGAAGAAAAAAATGAAAATGAAGCCGACAATGAAATGGTAGATGACATAGGTAATATATTTGCAATAAAGTCATTAGATATAAAGCCTATAGACAGAAAGAAACGCAGAGGCAGCGGAAAGAGAAGTAAAACTAAAACAGATCTAATGCAAGGCAGATATGTAAAATATAATTTGCCCAAAGATAAAGCAAAAGACATAGCTTTTGATGCAACATTAAGGGCAGCAGCGCCTTATCAAAGTTTAAGGGATAAAAATGGACTTGCTTTTGTAATAGATAAAAGTGATTTTAGAGAAAAAGTAAGAGAAAAAAGAACTGGTACTACTATATTATTTGTGGTGGATGCTAGTGGATCTATGGGTGCTAAAAAGAGAATGAGTGCAGTTAAAGGTGCAGTTGTTTCACTACTTACTGATGCTTATCAAAAAAGGGACAAGGTTGGAATGGTTGCTTTTAGAAAAAGTCAGGCGGAAGTTTTACTTGGAATAACTAGAAGTGTAGAGCTTGCACAAAAAAGTCTTAAAGATCTACCTACTGGTGGGAAAACTCCATTATCAGCCGGACTTTCTAAAGGATATGAAATTCTAAAAGCTGCTAAGAAGAAAGATCCCGAAATGGTACCAGTTTTAGTATTAGTATCTGATGGAAGAACAAATTCGTCAGTAAACAATGGAGATCCCTATGAAGAAGCAATAGAAATAGCTAATAAAATTGCATCAGAGAATATACAATCTATAGTTATAGATACAGAACAGGATTTTATAAAGCTTGGCCTAGCAAATAATATCGCAGAAGCTATGAATGCTCAGTATTACAAATTGGAAGAGTTAGGCGATAGAGAGATTGCTAGTACTGTAAGAGGATGTGTTTAGAAGAGGCTATAACCTATAAAAGTTTTAATAATAAATTATTTTTAAAATTTATTATTTTGAAGGTAAAAGGGGAAGTAGTAAAAGCCACTACAGTCCTCGATACCTTGATGGAAGACGAATCTAAATACTACTGGTATATACTGAAAAGGTTAGAAGAAGATGTAACCAAAGTTAGGAAACCTGCCTATGACTTTAAAGCAATCTTCCAAATGGGAGAAGAGATTATGTATGTTATAATGATACAGAAGAATTAGAAAAGGTTTATTTAGAAATAGAAGGAAATATAGAAGAGGAATTTTAAAACTGAAAGGGGGTATAAAGATGAGTGAAAATTATAAGTTTTTTCAGCATAAAAAATGTGAGTTTTTTCCGTGCCATAAGGTAAAGGATGAGGATAAGTTTAATTGCTTATTTTGTTATTGTCCGCTTTATTTTCTAGAAGAATGTGGAGGTAATAAGAGCGATTTCAATGGGGTTAAGGATTGCAGCAACTGTATGATACCACATTCACAAAATGGATATGACTATATATTCAATAAAATAGTAGAGAAAAATAAGGAAAAGACAGAAAAATCAAAGGAGGGTTCAGCTGATTGTTAAAGCTTATGAACTTCTCTACATATCAATATGATATTGAAAGATTCAATTATGATTATAAAAAGTTAGAAGAATTCTTAGAAAAAAATAACATGGATGGAATTGAGCTGTTAAAGCCTTTAATGTGGCAGGAAGAAACAATTTCAAAAGATGTTATTAAGGGAATTCATCTAGCATATTATCCTAGTTGGATTGATTTTTGGCATGGAAATCAAAAAGAACTTTTAAGACAGTTTGGAGATATAGACAGTATTAAAAAATATTATGGAGATATAGAAAAAGACATTATAGTAGAGAATTATAGAAAAGAAATAGAAATTGCTGATAGACTTGGAGCAGAATATGTAGTTTTTCATGTTTCTCATGTACAGCTAGAACATTCTTATAATTATAAATTTAATTATTCAGATGCTGAAATTATAGAAGCTACAGTGGAATTAATTAATGAGATTTTTAAAGGATTAAATACAAATATAAAACTTTTATTTGAAAATTTATGGTGGCCAGGACTTACTATGTTAGATAAAAACACAGCATTGACTTTATTAGAAAAGGTTAATTATTCAAATAAAGGGTTTATGTTAGACACTGGACATTTAATGAATACCAATCATTATATAGAAGATGAAGAACAGGGAGTTAAGTATTTAATAGAAGTAGTTAATAACCTTGGAGACTTAAAAAAATTTATTAAAGGTATACATCTTAACTATTCATTGTCAGGGAAATATATTATAGAACAGATAGAGAAAAATAATAAAAATAAATTGACTCTAAAAGAAATGAATGAAAATATCTATAAGCATGTTATGAATATAGATAGACATAAACCTTTTTCAAATAAGGTGATAAAATCACTTGTTGAATTAATAAATCCTGAATATGTCATATATGAATTCATAACATCATCACTTAATGAGCTTGAAGAGTATATTAAAATTCAGCACAATGCTTTAAGTTAATTATTATCGATATGTAAATAAGTTAAGGAGTCTCCTCTAATTACTGAGGTGGCTCCTTAATTTTTAAGGGGTTAAACTATTTTTATAGAAAATTTATTTTCCAGAGCATATATTAAGTTTTTGCATTGTATCCCTATACAACTAACGTTTTGCTAAGATTTATAATTTCAAGTAAAGAGTTACATATTTAATTTTAGAATAGACATACTACTATTGTAGATAAACTTTTTATGTGGTTTATCTGTATATAGAACTTGTTAAAATTAAATCTTAGGTGGTGTCTAATATGGGCGTTAATTTTATGGATGTCTTAATATTACTTTTAAAAACAACTTTATCTTTTTTGGCTCTACTTATATTAACCAGAATACTTGGAAAAAAGCAAATGAGCCAACTATCATTTTTTAACTATGTTACAGGTATAACCATTGGTTCCATTGTAGCAAATATTATAACTATAGATAATGAACCTTTTATTGATGAAATAATAGGATTAGTTTGGTGGGTTGTTCTAGCAGAATTAACTGCATATATTGCTGTTAAATCTCATAAACTAGGAAGACTGCTTGATGGTGAGCCAAGTATTGTGATTAAAGATGGTAAAATTATTAGAAAAGTAATGGTAGATTTAAGAATGAATGCTGAAGATTTAACTATGATGCTTAGAGAGCAAAGTATATTTTCTGTTACTGAAGTTGATTATGCTATTCTAGAGCCAAATGGAAAATTAAGTGTACTTAAAAAGCATGATCATCAAGAAGTTACTAAAGAAGATATGAAAATCAAACCTACAATTAAAAAGTATCTACCAACGCAGTTAATATCTGATGGCTCTATAGTTGAACACAATTTGAAAGAAATAAATATTACTAAAAAGTGGTTAGAAAAACAATTAAAGAATTCTGGAGTAAAATCTATAGATGAAGTTTATTATGCAGAAATTCAAGATGATGGAACTTTATTTGTAAATAAGAAAGATTAGAGAAATAAATGTTAAAGCTGAAAGAGATTTATAATAAAAAGCTCCTATCAATTTATTGAAATTCAATAAATTGATAGGAGTTTTTTATTTAATATATATGATATAATTATCTGTATTTTAATTAAGATATAATATGTTTTAATCTTGCAGAAGTAATGTTAAGATGAAAATATAGCGTATGATTTATTATACCTTTAATATCATAATATTAGTAAGTTAATATTTAGCGGAAAAAGTGCATAGAAAAATTATAAAGAATAATGAGGTGATATAATTGTCGGAATTTTTAGATTGTGTTGGTTATATCTGTCCTGTGCCAGTAGTAAAAGCACAAATTAAATATAAAAAAATAGGTATTGGAGAATGTGTAACTGTAATTTCAGATCATAGTTGTACACCTCAAGGACTTAAAGATGGTTTTAAAAAATACAATTGTGAAATAACCGTTGAAGAAGAAGATGGCATATGGGAGATAACTATTAAGAAATTAGGTTAATAAAAAATCTTGCTATTATATTTTAATAAGTGGAATAGAACATAATAAAACTCATAACTGTACAAATTTGCAGTTATGAGTTTTATTATGTTTATAAATTATATCTATTTTAATAAAAGTATTTTATTGTTGAACTAATTATTATTCTCAAATACAAAGTTACATTTGCATTGGGCTATACATTATATTATATTTTAACGTAATGCGCCTATAATATGTTTTGTATTAACTATTTTTATATTAATTATAACACAATCTTAAATCTTAACTTTTATGTGTTTATCATTAAAAGTAATAATTTATACAGTTACTTAACTAAGTTTTTTTACCATTTAACTTATTAATTTGTACGTTTACATAAGGATTATTTGAAAATTTGAAAATATATACTATACTCTCTGTACATACTTAAATTTTAATTAGGACTTATATTATATAGGGGGAGATTACATGATCACATTTCTATCATCAATAGTAATTCTTATTTTAGGTTACTTTATTTATGGAAAGTTTACTGAGAATATGTTTGGAATGGATGAAAGTCGCCAGACTCCAGCTGTAAGACTTGAGGATGGTGTTGATTTTATTAAGCTTCCACCGGCAAAAATTTTTTTAATTCAATTTTTAAATATTGCTGGGCTTGGTCCAATATTTGGTGCGATTTCAGGAGCACTTTGGGGGCCAGCAGCATTTTTATGGATAGTATTTGGTTGTATTTTTGCAGGTGCAGTACACGATTATCTATCTGGTATGTTATCAGTTAGACATGATGGAGCTAGTATTCCAGAAGTTGTTGGAAAATATCTTGGAGGCGGATTTAAGCAATTTATGAGAGGATTCTCAGTTGTGCTTCTTATTCTTGTTGGTACAGTATTTATAACAGGGCCAGCAGGTTTACTTGCTAGTTTAACTCCAGATAAACTAGATAAAACATTTTGGTTATATATAATTTTCATATACTTTATATTAGCTACTGTGTTACCAATAGATAAGCTTATAGGTAAGATTTATCCTATATTTGGACTATGCTTACTTATTATGGCTATAGGAGTTGGCGGAGGAATAGTATTTGGAGATTTTAACATTCCAGAGCTAACAATTCAAAATTTACACCCTAGCAACTTACCAATATGGCCAATGATGTTTGTAACTATTGCTTGCGGAGCAATTTCAGGATTCCATGCAACTCAGTCACCAATGATGGCTAGATGTATTGGAAATGAAAAAGAAGGTAGAGCTTGCTTCTTTGGAGCTATGATTGCAGAAGGGATTGTAGCGTTAGTTTGGGCAGCAGCAGCTATGACATTTTTCCATGGTACAGAAGGATTGGCGAAAGCTTTAGCTGAACAAGGTGGCCAAGCTGGAGTAGTTCATATTATATCTACTTCTTTACTTGGAAAAGTAGGCGGTGTTTTAGCTATACTTGGAGTTATAGCTTGTCCAATAACTTCTGGAGATACAGCTTTTAGAAGTGCAAGACTTACCATTGCGGACTTTTTAAATTATAAGCAAGGACCTATTAAAAATAGATTGATATTAAGTTTGCCGTTATTTGTAATAGCTTATGGATTAACTTTAATAGATTTTGATATTATTTGGAGATATTTTGCCTGGGCAAATCAAACATTAGCTATGATAGTTTTATGGGCAGGAGCTATGTATATGGTTCTTAATGAAAAATTTCATTGGTTCGTATCTATACCAGCAACATTTATGACAGCAGTTGCAGTTACTTATATACTTGTAGCACCAGAAGGATTTAAAATAGCTACTTCAATAGCTTATCCAATAGGTATAGCGATAGCCATAGCGTCTTTAGTGTTATTCTTAACTGCATCAAAAAAGAAATTAATGAGTAATAATACGGGGAAATATTCCAATATGTAAGAAAACTCCTAAAGTATGTATCCATACTTTAGGAGCTTTTCTTAGTTATAGGGGTACAATGTGGAAATTTAATATATACTCTGGAAAATAAGTTTTCTATAAAAATAGCTTAAATTCTTAAAAATTAAGGATTAATAATGAANNAAGTTAAATTTTCATTAAGGAATCCTATAAATTTATAATCCCAAAAGTTTCTTTAATTCCTTTACCTTGTTTCTACTTACAGAAATTTCAGTTTTCTCATTATCATCCATAACCACTTTTAAATTATAATTAAATAATGGAAATAATTCTTTTACATATTTAATATTTATTATATAGCTTCTATGTATTCTAAAAAAATTTGTTTTTTCTTCTATTTCACATAGGGTAAACATAGTGGGGTACTCTTTATTCTTTGTTTTAACATATGTAGCATTATTAAAAGTAAAGCAAAAATAAATTTCATCCATATCTAGAAAAATTGTTCTACCATGCAATTCACAAGGAAATTTTTTAAGTTTATTATCATTTTTTTGAATATGCTCTAATATTTCTTGAATTTTTGAATCCATATCATGTGAATTAGAGTTAGTATTTTCACTTTCAAAATGCTTATATATTCTGTTGATAGAATTAGTTATTCTTTTTTCATCAAAAGGCTTCAATATATAATCAATAGCTTCAAGTTCAAAGGCTTTTATTGCATAATCATCATAAGAAGTAACAAAAATTATTTTTATATCATTATATTTAAGTTCTCTTAGCTTTTGTGCAAGAGTAATGCCGTTAATACCTGGAATATTAATGTCCATAAAAATTAATTGAATTTCATTTTTCATAATAAAGTCTAAGGCTTCAATACCATTACAACAGGTTCCGATTAAGTTTAGCTTATCAAATTTTTTAAGCATAAACTTTAATTCATCTCTTACGGGAGCTTCGTCTTCAACAATAATATAATTAATCTCTCTCATACTTTACAACCTTTCTTTAGGGATTTCAAAATAAACTGTAGTTCCTTCATTTAAAGTACTTTTTATTTTTAGTTTACTTTTATCACCATATAAAAGCCTTAATCTCTCATCTACATTTTTTACACCAATACCACAGTTTTCATATAGTAGTATGCCCTTAATTTTATTCTCATCCATTCCCACACCATTATCTTCCACCAAAAAGGATATGCATTCCTCTTTTTCTCTAATTATAAGGCTCATAGTACCACCTTCAATTTTAGGGAGTATTCCATGTTTTACGGCATTTTCGATTAATGGCTGTAGAATAAATACAGGAACTTTAATATGGAAAAGACCATCTTCTACATCAATATTTATTAAAAGTCTTTGCCCAAATCTTGCTTTTTCAATATTTAAATAAGAAGTTAAAAAGTTGAGTTCTTCTTCTAGAGAAATGAAATCTTCATTTCTTTTTAAAGTAGTTCTAAAATAGTTTGATAGCTCAAGAATTAATGATCTAGCACTTTCAGAATCAGTTCTACATAAAGATGCGATGGTAGCTAAGGAATTAAATAAAAAATGAGGGTGTATTTGCATTCTAAGTGCTTTATAATTAGCTTCCATGCCTTGTTGAGCTATCTTGTTTAATTCATATATTTTTATTTCATTGGATAAAAGATCACTAAGTTCTTCACATAAACTAAAATAATTTTTTATTTCATATTTAGATTTTATTTTTATTCCAACAAATCCCCTATATTTATTGTTAATTTTAATCGGCGATATAATTATAGGATGCTCCTCTCTTATATCACCATCTTCATAAAATAATTTAGATTTCAAATCATTAGATTCATTTATAGACTTTATCCAATTGCTTAAAGTCTCCTCTGTTACAACTATATTTTTATTTCCAAGGAACCTTTCTTCATTGGAAATAAATATACCTAAAATATTAGAAACAGCATGAATCTCATCAATAAATTTTTCAACATTTTCATTGTTAAATCCGGTCTTTATATAGTAACTACCTTGTTTAGCGATTCTTAATGCTTTAAATGTTTGAGCTGTTTCAAAGTTTAATAGATCTTTTTTAACATCTTTTACAATAGCTATAAATATAACTACTCCTAATGTATTTACTGAAACCATAGGAAGAAGAATAACTTTTTCTAACATTAATGCTTTTTCAAAGGGTTTAGCAATTAGAAGTACAATTAGAAATTGAATTATTTCTGCGCATATTCCACCATAAAAAGCTCCTTTTATACTAAAGTCATAGGAAGAAGGTTTTCTTGAAAATAAGTATCCAGTCATTGCTTCAAAAAAAGAGGCTATGGCACAGGCCAATGCAGTAAATCCACCAAAAGTATATCTATGCCATCCAGCAATCAATGCTACGATAGTACCTACTATTGGTCCGCCAATATAACCTGCAGTAATTACTCCAATAGGTCTTATATTAGCAAGAGCATTATCAACAACAGCTATACCAAGATAGTTACCTATCATTGATAAAAAAGAGAAAAACACTATCATTAATAACTTATCTTTTTTATTTATGTTGCATTGAATGAGATTTTTAAAGGTTTTCATTCTAGTAAATAAATAAGCAGATAAAGCTATGAGCGACATTCTTTGTAAAAGTTCAATATATAACATTAAAAAAACACCTCAAGTTTATGGAATATTAAATAATAATAAAAAAGAAATATTCTCTAAAAAATTTAAAAGAAACTAAAATTAGAGATAAAATGAATTTTATTAATAGATTATTTGTGTAATTAATTAATATATTTAGTATATCAATGTAAAATAGCAAAGTAAATAATCTGACAAAAACATTATAAAGAGGAGCTATATATTTAAAATACAACTATAAATAACGCTCTAATTGGATAGAAGATATGAAAATTAAAAATTGTATTAAAATAAATTTCAACTGTGTTAGAAGCCGCATGTATGAAGTAAAGTTTCTAAAATATGTTCATTTAATTTATTCTATAACAGTAGAGAAAGCATAAATTAAATATTAAATATATTAAAAAGTGTAACTATAATTTAAAATAATAGTTACACATTCGAAGGGCTTAAAGATAATTTTAAAAGACATAACTTCTCAATAAAGATTAAAGAATGTAATAGAATATAGACAATAATTATTGAAAATTCACATTAACAAAAAGTTTCTCTACCATATTTCATTATATATTGTATAAAGGTTTTTATATGTGGCTGTGAGGCTTTACTTTTTGAGGATATTAAACATATATTGCATTTAGGTTTAGCGTCTATTATAGGTAAAGTTTTTAAAATACCGGCATGGATTTCTTGTTTTACAGAAGTATTAGGAAGAATTGATACGCCATGGTTCGCTATCACAGAGGCTTTTATAGATTCTATTGTATCAAGCTCCATTTCAATATTCACACTTTTTATTGTTCCAGCAGCATTTGAAAACATATCTTCAATAGAGTCTCTTATGCCACTTCCTTTTGAGCCAATTATGAGGGGGAGAGAAGCAATTTCATTTAAAGAAATACACTCTTTTTTCATATCAATTTTGCTTGAATGTACAAATAACAGATTGTTACTGCATATGTTAAAACATTCCACACCATCTATGTTTATTTCACAATCTATAAATCCTATATCAGCACTGCAATCTAAGACATGCTCTATTACACGTTTTGTATGTTCATTTTTTAAAACAAATCTTACATCATCATGGCTTTTTTTATATAAATGTAAAGTGCAAGGAAGGAGGTATTCTCCAACACTATTGCAGGTAGATATTTTTATCTCTTGAATTAGTGAATTCTTGCATTGATTTAATTCTTTTACCATATTTTCATATAGATTTACTAGAGTCTCAGCATAACTTAATACTATTTCACCTTCATCAGTTAAATCTACTCCCTTATTACTACGTATTAAAAGCTTTGAGTCAAGAGTCTTCTCTAATGCTTGAAGTTGTTGGCTTAAAGCTGATTGAGTCATATGAAGTTTTTTTGAAGCTTTTGATATACTATCTTGTTTTACTGTTTCTATAAGTGAGATAAAGTAGTTTATGTTCACTTTAAGTACCCACCTTTCTTTATTTTATATAAAGAAACCACTTTAATGTCTAAAAGAATGGTTCCTTGAAAAAAGATATACAAATTCTAATGTCAATATATAGATGAAATAACTATTATTTTTTAGTACTTTATAAAGATTTATTAAATGTATATTTGGATAATTATAAATACTTTCTCTTTATAAAAGAAGAATTAAATTGCACATTAATTTTTGTTGACTCTTCATTTAATAAAGTTGTGAATTGAAAAGTTTGCGGGAAATATATTCAATTACATATTAACTTTTAAGACGGCTTATCTATTATAGCCTTATTATAGCTTCTATAGTTGCATATATAAAGCACAACTTGTTAATAAGTTAGCTTATCATTGTAAAAGTTAATGTTCTATATCTGCAATAGATATGGCATATAAATATTTCAAAGTTAATAAGAGAAGTCACATATCTGCATACTTTTATTATTTCAGTCTTTGGAATGTATATTTAGATTATATAAAGCAAAATTATAGTTATTTTAACAAATTCGTTAGTTTTTATAACTTATATATCTATAATTATCGTTAATTAGTGAAATTTATAACCATTTAAGGTACAAGTTATAATAATATTTCTACATAAATATAAAAAAAATTAATCATGTATTAGAAAAACTAATTACTAAATAGTAGATAATTGTTATAAAATTATATTGTAAATATTTTAAATGTTTTGATTAGTTAATTAACCATTATTAAGTTTGTTAATTAACTAACTCAATATAAGGGGGTGGAAAAATGGCTGAAATTAAAACAAATATAACTAGAAAACCTAAAAAGAAAAAGGTAAATCAAATTCCCTTTGGAGTAGCGCTTTTAATTGCTATTGGAGGAGTAGGATTCTTTATGGCTAACAACTCACCAAAATCTGCTCTTATGTGGGTTTTTGGTGTTACAGCAGGGTTTACACTTCAAAGGTCAAGGTTTTGTTTTACAGCTTCATTGAGAGATCCAGTTTTAACGGGAGGAACTTCGTTAACTAAGGCAGTTATAGTCGCAATTGCTACTGCTACAGTTGGGTTTGCTGCTATACAATATGCAGCAGCTTCAAAAGGAGCACCGGTGCCAGGAAATATATCACCTATAGGTGTACATGTAGCTGTTGGTGCTATTATGTTTGGGATAGGAGCAGTAATTGCAGGGGGATGTGCCTCAGGGACTCTAATGAGAGTTGGAGAAGGTTTTACAATGCAAATGTTATCTCTAGTATTTTTTATTATCGGATCACTATGGGGGGCAAAAAATTTTGGTTGGTGGTCAGAGACGTTTATGCCTGAAAAAGGTGTGTTTTTACCAGATGTAATGGGATGGCCGCTAGCAATATTTTTACAATTTGCACTATTACTAGGAATTTATATATTTGCAGACTGGTTTGGAAATAGGAAATCAAATGAGTAATTAAAAATTACAATAAATTTTAAGTGAATTAACAATTAAAGGGAGGAATTTATTATGGCAGAATTAAGATTAGATTGTTTAGGGGAGGCTTGTCCAGTACCACTAATTAAAACTCAAAAGAAAATGGACAATATGAAAGTAGGAGAGGTTGTTATAGTTGAAATAGACCATAGCTGTGCTATGAAAAATATACCAGAGTGGGCAAGAAAAGAAGGACATAATGTTGATATAGAAGAAGTAGATGATGGTCAATGGGAAGTTTATATTGAAAAGACAAAATAGTTTTCCCTTAAAAATTGATATGGGGTGAATTTTATGGATATTAAAAAGAACGTTTATTATAAGAAATTTTTAAAGGACCCATGGTCATATACTGCTGGAGCAGTTGTTTTAGCACTTATAAATATTGCAATGTTTGCGTCTACTGGTAAGGCGTGGGGAGTAACGACTCCACTTTCTTATTGGGGAGCTTGGTTATATCAATTAATAGGCGGTCATCCAGAGAAATGGGTTTACTTTCAGCAAAAAGGTCATGCTGCAGCTTTAAGTGCAGGTTTTTTAAATGATCCTCATTCTATTTCTAACATTGGAATTATAGTTGGTGCATTTTTAGCCACATTGCTTGCATCCCAATTTAAAATAAAGAAAATAAAATCATGGAAACAAGTAATAGCAGCGGTACTAGGTGGACTTTTAATGGGGTATGGTGCAAGGATTTCCTTTGGATGTAATATAGGAGCGTTATTTAGTGGAATTGCATCTATGTCTCTTCATGGTTGGATGTATTGGATATTTATATTTATCGGCGCATGGATTGGAAGTAAACTATTAGTTAAATATTTTATGTAACATATGGTGGCTTAATGCCACCATATGTTTTAACTATCTATATAACAAGCAGAATTTATAAGCAGTGGGGAGGAATTTATAGTGGAGAAAAAACATGAATATTATGATGTGGTAATTATTGGTGGAGGTGCCTCTGGCTTAACTTCAGCAATATATTGTGGAAGAGCGAGACTTAAAACTCTTTTAATAGAAAAATCCTTAGTTGGTGGATTAGCTACTTATACGAATGAAATGGCAAATTACCCAGGTTTTCCAGAAGGAACTACTGGAACAGAACTTATGAATCTTTTTCATAAACAAGCTAAAAATTTTGGAGTTAACTTTAAACTAACTGATGTTAAAGCTGTTAATCTTCAAGGAAAAGACAAATTAGTAGAAACTTTTAGAGTAACTTATCATGCTAAAACTGTTATCATATCTACTGGAGGAAAGCCAAGACTAACTAATGCTGCTAATGAAGAAAAATTCTTGTATGACAAAGGTATATCTTTCTGTGCTACTTGTGATGCAGCATATTATACAGATAAGACTGTTATGGTTATTGGAAGTGGCGATGCAGCGATAGAAGAAGGAATGTTTCTCACTAAATTTGCAAAAAAAGTTATAGTTTCTGTGATTCATGATGAAGGTATTATGGATGCAAATAAAATAGCTCAAGAACAGGCAATGAAAAACCCGAAAATGGAATTTATGTGGAATACTGTGGTAAATTCTTTTGAAGGAGAAGATAGATTAAATAAAGTTGTACTTAGAAATACTAAAACCGGACATCTATCAGATATTTCATTAGATGGATGTTTCTTATTTATAGGTTATGTGCCTAACACTGAGATATTTAAAGAGCAAATTACTTTAACTAAACAAGGTTATATTACGACAAATGAAAAAATGGAAACAAATATTGAAGGTGTATTTGCAGTAGGGGATGTTAGAGATAAATTTCTAAAGCAAGTTGCTACAGCAGTTGGAGATGGTGCTATAGCAGGAGTTGGAGCAGAAAAATATATCGCAGAATCAGAAGTGTTTGAAAGTGAAATTATGCAGAGTGAAAAAATAGGATTAATATATCTATGGTCTCCAATTGATGAGGAAAGTCGAATATTGCTTACTGAAATAGAAGAAGTAGAAAAAGAAATGTCAGACATAGTTAAAGTAAGTAAAATTGACGTTTATAAAAACGCAAGTCTTGCTTCAAGGCTTGGTACTGTAGAAGCACCTCTTTTAATATATACTAAAAATGGAGAGATTGTAGCACAAGATAAAAATATAAATAAAGAAAATATTGTTGATATAGTAAAGAGTATACAGTTTAAAAGCTTTGAAAGTAATTACTATAATATGTAAACTTAATGGACTCATAATTATGAATTTCATAATTATGAGTCCATTTTATATATCTTTTCTAAAAAAGTTTTATTATATTTTAAAAGTATATATATTAATTTAAAAGTGGTAATATTGTTAATTTTCTGCGTTAAAGATGAAAGATTTGTTAGCGGAATAATATTTTTATGGATATATACTAAATTTGATACATATAATTAAATAAATACAATTATGTAATAAATTTGATTCTATTAATTTATAAAACTTTCTTATGTACATAACAGAATAAAATAGTATAGATTATTAAGGATAAAATGTGTCTTATAAATACTAATTAATAAATGATGAATCAATAAGGAACCTAAAAATATAAATTAAGACCTAAGTGGAAGCCCATAAAATTACTTAGATATAATTCTAATTAATGTATATAAAACATCTGTAATTGATGATCTACATGCTGTAAAGATAGAAAATTTACTAGTTACATCAGCCACCTAAAATATAAAAATTCTAAAATTTTATTTTAAACTCTGAGGGAAATAAAAGATAACCCTTCAGAGTTTCTAAATATATTTTATTTTAAGTAGGAGGTAAAAAATGAAATCAAAAAAATGGATTAGTATTTTATTAACAGCTATTGTGATGACAGGATCTGTACTAGGATTTGTAGGATGTAGCAAAAATCCTGACAATGACAAGAAAGTAGAATCTAAAGAACCTACTGAACAAACACCAGAAACAACTACAGGAAAAAAAGATGATGATCAATACATGCAGACTATACTATTTGATGCTCAAACATTTGACCCTAATGAATGTCAAGACTCATCTTCTCATACAATAATTGCAGAAACTCAGGAGGGACTAGTAAGAGCGAAGGTTGTAGATGGAAAGGATGTATTAGAGCCTGCAGCAGCAGAGAGCTGGTCTGTTTCTGATGATGGACTTGTTTATACTTTTAAGTTAAGAGATATGAATTGGAGTGATGGGGTAAAACTTACCGCTCAGCACTTTGTAGATTCATATAGAAGAATTCTAGAAAAAGATAAGGCATTTCCTTATGCAGGCTTTTTATACGATATAAAAGGTGCAGAAGCATATAATACGGGAGAAGGAAAGGTGGAAGATGTAGCAGTTGAAGCTAAGGATGACAATACCTTAGTTATAACACTAGAAAGACCAACTCCTTATTTTATGAAGAAATTAGTTCACAATGCTTTCTTCCCAATTAGACTTGATGTCATTGAAAAAGGCGGAGAAAACTGGAATACAGATTATACCAAACAAGTTTGGTCTGGACCTTTTAAAGTAACAGATTTTGTTAAAAATAATTCAATGGTTTTAGAAAAAAATGAAGCTTACTGGGATGCAGAAAATGTATTTTTAGAAAAAATTCAAATGAACAGAATTGAGGAATTCTCAACTCAAGCTCAATTATTTGAAGCTCATGAATTAGATGTCACAGGTTCTACACAAGAATATGTAAAAAAATGGATGGAAATGGCTGAAGAAGGTAAATTCCAAGTAGCAATAGGAGACAATCCAGGCAATTGGTATTTTGAACTTAATCCTAAAGGCGGACCAAGTGGAATAATGAGTAATAACAAAATAAGGCAAGCTATATCATTAGCAATAGATAGAGAAGAGTATGTAAAGACACTTGCTGGTAGATATACTCCTGCTTATGGTCTTGTTCCACAAGCTATAAGTATAGGTGATGATAACTATAGAGAAAAGGTTTCAGAACCATTAAAAGAAATGGGAGATGAATATAAAAATAACCCTGAAAAATTACAAGCATTATTTAAAGAAGGTCTTAAAGAGTTAGGAAAAGATACTGATGATTTAGGCAAAATAAAACTTAAATATCTTGCTCGTGGAACTTCAAGTGCTTCTAAACAAGAGCACGAATGGTATCAACAACAACTTGAAAAGAATTTAGGTATAAAAGTAAATATTGAAGTTGCATCTGACTATGGAATTTGGAAGAAGGCAGAAAGGGATTCAGATTTTGATATTACATTCGCTGGATGGAGTGCGGATTTTGATGATCCAATAAATTTCTTCGAGATGTTTGAAACTAATAATGGTAATAATGATATGAAATATAGCAATGCAGAATATGATAAGATATTCAAAGAACTTTTAACAGAAACAGATCAAAATAAGAGGCTAGAAAAATTCCAAAGGCTTGAAGAGATATTAATAAAAGAGGACCCTGCAATACAACCACTATATAATAATGATACAAGGAGATTTACACATAACTATGTTAAGGACTTTATGACTCCTAAATTTGGACCACAATATGAGTATAAATGGGCATATACTGAAGGCAGTT
>NZ_DKLM01000076.1:0-245 GCF_002455975.1 Clostridium sp. UBA6640 | reverse complement strand
CCAGATAATTTATAATTTATATGCACAGGGTTTAATAAAGTCCTGTGCATTAATTAAATAAGGAGGGTGCTTTATGATTCGTTATACAATTAGAAGATTTTTAGAGATGCTGCTTATATTATTTATAATAGCAACAGCTACATTCTTCTTGCTTGAAGCAATTCCTGGAAATCCGCTTATGCAAAAAGTTGAAAGATTGCCAGCGAATGTAAAAGAAGCAATGTATGAAAAATATGGATATAATA
>NZ_DKLM01000143.1 GCF_002455975.1 Clostridium sp. UBA6640 | reverse complement strand
ATTGGAGCGGAAGACGAGATTCGAACTCGCGACGTTCACCTTGGCAAGGTGACGCTCTACCACTGAGCCACTCCCGCATTTGTTTGGTGGCTCGAGCAGAAATCGAACCAGCGACACGAGGATTTTCAGTCCTCTGCTCTACCGACTGAGCTATCAAGCCAAAAATAACTGTCATATTAAAATTTAAATGGCGACCCAGAAGGGACTCGAACCCTCGACCTCCGGCGTGACAGGCCGGCACTCTAACCAACTGAGCCACTGGGCCATATTATATGGTGGTCGCAACAGGGATCGAACCTGTGACCCTCTGCTTGTAAGGCAGATGCTCTCCCAGCTGAGCTATGCGACCACTTTCTCTCGGCTATCTACCGAATACATTTATATTTTATAAAAAATAACCATTAATGTCAATAGATTATTTTGCTATTTAAAGAAATTATTTTTATATTGCTCTATTTTTTGAAATATATCTTTTATTTTCTTATATTTTTATATCCTATTAACTCTTTATTAATTAAGAATGAAGAATGAAGCATCTACAAAGATTTCCTTATACAATTGAGAACTGACAATAGAAAATTTATGACATTTTTTCTTTTATGGCAAAATTTAAAATTTGATTTCTTTTTTAAAGTACTAAAATTTTTCCATAATAAAAAAAGGAAAGTTAGCCTGAATAACCTTTCCTTTTAAAAAACTTTTAATTTTAAATTTCTCAGCTCAATAAAAGCTGAGAAATTTAAAACTAATTTATTTTCACGTTACGCAGTAACTTCCTATAAAGATAGCAATTAAATTACTAGTAAAAAATCTGTTAAAGAAATTACTTCACTAAGAAGTAATTTCAAGCATAATTCTTAACTTTTAATTCTTCAGTACTAATTTTAATAAGGTTACCCTATTTTATAATTCTTTTAATAATTCACCTATTTGTTCTGCTGTAAAGTCATATGCTTTATTACAAAAATGACACTTTATTTCTTCTGTTTTTCCATCTTCACATAAATTTTGTAATTCTTTTTTACCTATACTAATTAAAACTCTCTCTACTCTTTCTCTTGAGCAATCACATTTAAATTCTATTTTTCCTTCTTCATATATGTTAATATCCATATCTTCAAATATATTTTTTAATATTTCTTCTATGGTCATTCCATCGCTTATCATAGTAGTTATTGAAGGAATTTCTTCAAGTCTATAAGTTATTATATCTGCTAAAAACTCAGAAGCTCCTGGCATCATTTGAATTATAAATCCACCAGCTGCTTTTATACTTAAATCTGTATCAACTAATACACCTGTTGCTACTGCAGATGGTGTTTGTTCTGAAACCGTAAAATAGTATGCTAAATCATCCCCTATTTCTCCAGTATATATAGGAACCTGCCCCACATATGGCTCTTTAAGTCCCATGTCCCTTATAACCTTTAAATAACCTTCTTTTCCTATAGCACCTCCAACATCTAATTTGCCATTTGAATTTAATGGCAAATCTACACTTGGATTTCCTATATATCCTTTAACACTTCCATCAGCATGAGCAGTCACTATTACGCCCTTTGCTTCTCCGCCTCCATCTATTTGAAGAGTTAAGCTATCTCCTTCTGCTTTTAGCATAGCTCCCATTAACCCTCCAGCTGTTAACATTCTTCCTAAAGCTGCTGATGCAGTCGGTGTGCAATTATGAGCCTTCATCCCTTCCTGAACCATATCTGTAGTTATCGCTGCTATTATTCTAACATCACCATTATGTGCTGTTGCTCTTACTAACTTATCCATCTTCTTCCTCCTAGTTTAAATCCACATATTTATATATCTTTAAAAACAACTAGTCAATATGCTAGCTTATTTTTTGTTATGTTATCTTATAAAAACCCACTCATAGACTGTTATGAGCGAACTTTATTTCCTAATCTAATATAAAATAATACTACTACTTAACTTAAATTTATTTTCTTAATACATAAGTGATTCTTTCAGTTTCTTTACTTACAGGTATATTATCATAACAATCTAACTTTTTCTCTAATTTAAATCCTAAACTTTTAAAAATATCCTCAATATCGTCTTCGCTGTAAGCTCTTTCACAATGTTCTTCATCAAATCGTCTATAAACTTGTCCTTCTCTTACAAAAAAGGTTAAATACATATTTACTATATCATCCTCTAAGTAATTTTCCCATATATATACAACATCTTCACTGTCATAGTTAAAAATGTTATTCCCTAATATATTAATAAGTTTATACTGGGAATTTATATCAAATATAAACAATCCATCTTCTCTCAATAAACTATAGACACCTTCAAAGTATTTTTTTAATTCTTCTTTTTCTGTAATATAGTTAGTAGAATCTAAAGCACAGGTAATTAAATTAAAATTATTTTTTATGTTCAAATTACATATATCTTGACAAAAAAACCTTGTTCTCATGCCGTCACCACGAAGCTTTTCTTCTGCTATAGTAAGCATTTCCTGCGACAAATCTACAGCGTAAACATTTTGAAAGCTTTTACCTAATTCTACCGTTAAATTTCCTGTACCACAGGCTAAATCTAAATAGTTTCTTCTTTCTAAGGAGTATTCCTCACATATTTTTAATATTTTTTCACACCAGTTTTTATAATCCACATCACTATAAATTAGTTCATCATATATACTGGCAAAATTCTTATAACAGTACATTCTTCTTCTCCTTAAAATTATATAAAATTAATAAACTCTTATAATAAATAACAATAATATATTACAGCTTTTCTAAATATTTGTCCAAAGTTTTGTAATTAAATATATTAAATACTAAATCAATAGTGCTAAAAGCTCACAATATTTTATTTATTAATATGCATCTTTATTCTTAGGAATATTTAGCATCTTCTTTCTCTTAGTCATTATTCCTCCAATTCTCCCTGTTTCCTCTGCAGTAAGACCACTCCATCCTAATTCCTTAACTTTATCTATAAGTCCTAATTCTTCTGCAATTTCATATTTTATCTTTTCTCTCATCTCCTCGTAAGGAGTTAATTCTTTATTACTTTTAAGCTTAGCTTTAATAACCTTTTTTAATGGTGTTTTTCCCATATTTATACCCCTCCTACTATAGTTATATTCTCTACCAGGAAAGGTTTTTTATACCTAAATATCGTCTAATAAACCTAATTTTAAAAAATATTTTTTCCCAAAAATGATTTTTTTATTTTATTCATTTAATAATGTTATATTTTATTTAATATTGTAAACTTATTTATGCAATTTAGAATTGACGATTGACAATGGACAATTATGGATACTTCTCTCAAGAGAAGTTTTAAACTTATTTCTTTTAAAAGTGATGAAATCACTTTTATTAAAAATCTTTTAAAGAAATTAGTTTGATTAAAACTAATTTCCACCTTAATTGTGAATTTTGCATTGTGAATTGAAATACTTAGGGGTGTAGCTATATTTGGCTGTATATTAATTTTTAAAGTAGTCTATCTATAAATTTACAATGATATATTTCATAGTTCACAATTAAGGTATAAATAAAAAAATAGAGCAAAACTGCTCTATTTTTTTATTTATTATCTACCTTCAGTATAAGTATGTTTTAAATCAACTGTTCCAAAAGTTGGAGAGAAGTAATTCTTAACATATTTTCTAACATAAGTATTTTTAAATCTCCATACTCCAGGACTAATTGCTGCATCTTCATAAACTAATACTTTTTCAGCTTCAGCAAAAATCTTAGCTCTCTCTTCTAAATCTAGTGTTTCGCTAGCTTTCTTTATTAATTCATCATATTTTGAACTTTTCCATCCAGTTCTGTTCATACCAGAATTTGATGTCCATAAATCAAAGAAAGTGTTAGGATCATTGTAATCCCCAATCCATCCTTGAGAAGCAATCTCATAGTTTCCTGAGTCTACTCTACTTTGGAACACTGCCCATTCACAATATTCAGGCTCAATATTTACGCCTAATACTCTCTTATAATTATCTTGTCCAAACTCCGCAAATTCTTTATCTCTAGCACTAGTACCAGATTGAATAAAAGTTATAGTATGTTTAGATGGATCTGGATCTAAGCCTTCTTCTTTTAATCCTTCTATAAGTAAAGCTTTAGCATCCGAATTTTCCTTCTTTAAATCTTCTACTGGCTCAGACTTAACTTTCTCTCTAAATTCTAATTCACCTATTTGCACTGCTGGAGGGCACCATGCCGTCGCTGGCTCTGATAAACCTCTATATAGAGTATCACTCATCCCTTCCCTATCCATAGCTAGAGAAAAGGCCTTCCTTATTTTAGCATTTTTAAAATATTTATTATCTTGATTAAAGAACGTATAAGTAGCTGAACCATCATATCCTTTTATAACATCATAGTTTCCAGTACCGTCAAGTTTATCTATCCATTCTGGCTTAGTAACTGCTGCCGCATCTAATGAACCATTATAAAGTTCATTCATTCTTGAATTTTCTTCCTTTACAATTTTCATTGTTACTTTTTCTAATTTTACATTTTCAGCATCCCAATACTCTGGGTTTTTAACCAGTTCAATTTTATTATTGTGCACCCATTCTTTTATCATGAATGGTCCATTAAACACCATTGTACCTGCTTCAGTACCATATTTATCACCATGTTTTTCGACTATATCCTGTCTTTGAGGCTCCATCACTTTAAAACGTGTCAAATCTAAGAAATAAGGACATGGTTTTTCTAAAGTAATCTCTAAAGTTTTCTCATCAATAGCTTTAACACCAACATCTTCTACCTTAGCGTTACCTGCATTGTAAGCTTCTCCATTTTTTATTGGATATAATAGAAATCCATATTGAGAGGCAGTTTCAGGATCTAAAGTTCTCTTTATACCATAAACAAATTGCTCTGCTGTAACTGACTCCCCATCTGACCACTTCATATCTCTTATCTTAAATGTCCAAGTCAATCCATCATCTGACGCAGTCCAACTCTCTGCTGCGCCTGGTACAATAATTTCGTTATCATTTTCATCAGCTTCAACTCTTGTAAGTGCTTCCATTACATTGGTTAAAACTTGAGAAGAGTATGTATCTGTGCTTTTAGAAGGATCTAATGATTTTGGTTCAGACTGTAATAATACATTTAAATATTGATCTTTGTCCATTTTACCTTCACTTGTATTCTCATTTCCACCTTCTGACGGTTTGTCTTCTACCTTTTTCCCACATCCTGCTAATGCTACAGAAGCAGTTAGTGAAACTGTTAATAATGATACTAATAATCTTTTACTCTTCATAGTGAATCCCCCTCTTTTTAAAACTAAGTTCTTTTGTATTCTTTTTTATTAATATATATTTTTTCTAAAAATATTAATTAAATTAGAAATAAATATTAATTTTATCTTTGTCATTTTAAAATATTTTGTTGAAAATTGTTTAAATTTATTGTTATTTGAATTTTTATGTCTTTTGGCTATCACTTGAAGTAAATAATATAATAAAAATTTTATAAAATCAAGGTATTTTTATGTAAAATATTTTTGAATAAAAAATTTAATTTATCACTAAAATTATTAATAAAATATTAATTATTAACTATTAGTACATATTTAAACCACCTATCACAGCAAGGTTTACGGACTATTATAGCTTCTTACACTTTTTTATTAATTTTTAAATAATTTTTTGTTAACTTTCACTTTGTTTTATATTTCTAAATCTTTATATTTTTTCAAACAAATACTTATAAATAAAAAGTAAATTTATAAATTCTATCTTCTGCAATAATACGTTATTTTTTTTGCAATTTCTTTTTTTTACAATTTTACCCACATTTTTTTAATCACTACAAAGCATCCCTATCAAAGCATGTACTAAAAATTAATTATTGCGAATATTCTTCTTAATAACTTTCTCACAATCCCCAATAAATAATTGTTATATTTAAAAAATATTTCTTCTCTTTTCTAGAAACAAAATTTGTTACAATAATATATTATTTTCTTATAATCGCTAAAATAACTAATGAGCAATTAGCAATTTAATTTAGTTGCATAATAATTGCTTAGTTATTAAATAAAAAAAGACAGTTATCCATGGCTAAAATCAGCCATGAATAACTGTTCCTTTTTTAAATATTTAATTATTTTCTTCCATCTGTATAAGTGTGTTTGTAATCAGGTACTGCAAATAGTGGGTATGAATAATTTTTAACGAAATTACGCATATAAAAATTGTTATATCTCCACACACCTGGACTAAATACACCGTCATCATAAATTAATAATTTTTCTGCTTCAACAAATAACTTAGTCTTTTCATCTAAATCTTCAGTTCCAGCAGCAGTCCTTATTAATTCATCATATTTTTCACTCTTCCATCCATTGTTAATTATACCTGCATCTGATTTCCACATATCAAAGAATGTACTAGGATCATTATAGTCTCCAGACCAAGCTTTACCCGCCATTTCATAGTCACCGTCTTTTGTTCTAGATTGGAATACAGCCCATTCACAATATTCTGCTTCGATATTTACTCCTAATGCTTCACTATAGTTTTGTTGTTCATATTCAGCAAATTCCTTAGTATTTGCATCAGTTCCAGATTGAATTATCTTTATTGTATGTTTTGATGGATCTGGATCTAATCCCTCTTCTTTTAATCCTTCTATAAATAGTGCTTTAGGATCAAGATTGTCTTTCTTCAAATCCTCTACTGGTGCAGACTTAGCTTTTTCTCTAAAGTCTATTTCACCTACTTTAACTTCTGGAGGACACCACGCTGTTGCTGGTTCTGCTAAATCTTTATATAATGCTTTAACCATTCCTGGTCTATCCATTGCTATTATAAATGCCTTTCTTATTTTAGCATTTTTGAAATATTTATTATTTTGATTAAAATACTGATAAGTAGATGAACCATCATATCCTTTTTGCACATTGAAGTTGCCTGTTGCATCAAGTTTCTCTATCCATTCTGGTTTAGCAACCATTGCAACATCTAAAGAACCATTATAAACTTCATTCATTCTTGAATTAATTTCTTTTATAATTTTCATTGTAACTTTTTCTAATTTTACATTTTCAGCATCCCAATATTCTGGATTCTTAACTAATTCTACTTTATTATTATGAACCCATTCCTTTATAACAAACGGACCAGTAAATACCATTGTCTCAGCTTCAGTACCATATTGGTCACCATATTTTTCAATTATATCTTGTCTTTGTGGTTCCATTACCTTAAAATATGTCAAATCCAAGAAATAAGAACATGGTCTCTCTAAAGTAAACTCTAAAGTCTTTTCATCAACAGCTTTAATTCCAAGCTCTTCTAGGTTGAATTTACCATCTTCATCTTTATTAAAATTTTCTGCATTTTTTATTGGATATAATAAAAATGCATACTCAGAAGCAGTTTTAGGATCTAATGTTCTTCTTATACCATAGACAAATTGCTCTGCTGTAACCGGCTGACCATCTGACCATTTCATATCTCTTAAATTAAATGTCCAAGTTAAACCATCATCAGATTTATTCCATTTTTCAGCTGCTCCTGGACTAATAATTCTTTCACCATTCTCACCAGTTTCAACTCTTGTAAGTGCTTCCATAACATTTGTTAAAACTTCTGAAGAATATGAATCTGAACTTTTAGATGGATCTAGTGATTTTGGATCAGCTTTTAATGTAACATTTAAATATTGTTCCTTGTCCATTTTAACTTCACTAGAAGTTTCATTTCCACCTTCTGCTGGTTTTTCATCTTCTTTTTTGCCACATCCTGCTAATGCTATAGAAGCAGTTAGTGAAACTGTTAATAATGATACTAATAATCTTTTACTTTTCACAATTATTCCCCCTCTTTGTATAAAACATTCTCAAATATTTTTAAAAAAATATTAAGAATGTCTAACATTTTACTAGATGTATAACCCAATTAAATATTTAGTATTTTAATAGCTTGTTTGATATATATACATTAAACTAATTTTTTTAACAAATCAAGAAGTTTTTTCTAGGTAAAGATTTAACAACTTATAGATTATTTATTTTTCCTAAAAACTTTTCTTATGTTTTTTACAAATTTTTCGCAGTTTAATCGAAGTATTTATTCCATATATGGAATCTTATTCATTTTATTATAGCTATTTTAAATTTTTTTTAAATTTATTTTAAAAATACAAAACTCTTTCTCCCTTGCATTTGTAACATTTTTAATTCTTTCTTCATATTATATTAATAGTTTATTAATAATTTAAAAGAATATTATATTAAATTAGTAGATTTATTTTCATTATTATCATTTAAAATTTATTAAAATAAAAGTGATGCAATAAAAATTGCATCACTCATCTTTCTATATTTTTATAAACTATTCTCTTCCATCTGTGTAAACATTTTTAAGATCCATTACTCCAAAAGTTGGTGAATTGTAGTTCTTAACAAATTTACGTATATAAGTATTTTTAAATCTCCATACACCTGGAGAAAATACTGCCTCATCATAAATTAATATTTTCTCAGCCTCAGCAAATAATTTAGCCTTCTCTTCTGGATCAGCACAACCATTGGCTTCATCAATTAATTTATCATATTTCTCGCTCTTCCAGTTAACTCTATTTACTCCTGAAGTGGATAACCAAACATCAAAGAAAGTACTAGGATCATTATAATCTCCACCCCAACCTTGAGATGCAATCTCATAATCACCTTCTTGTGTCCTACTTTGGAATACTGCCCATTCACAATATTCTGGATCCATATTTACTCCTAATACTTCCTTATAGTTTTGTTGTTCAAATTCAGCAAACTCCTTAGTAGTTGCATCGGTTCCAGATTGAATGAACTTTATGGTATGCTTAGATGGATCTGGGTCTAATCCTAATTCTTTTAACCCTTCAATTAATAATGCCTTAGGGTCAGAATTATCCTTCTTCAAATCCTCTACTGGTAAGTAATTAGCTCTTTCTCTATATTCCACTCCACCTATCTCTACTTTTGGAGGACACCAAGCTAATGCTGGTTCTGCTAAATCTTTATACAATGCTTTAACCATACCATCTCTATCCATTGCTATTGAAAACGCTTTTCTTATTTTAGCATTTTTAAAGTATTTAGATTCTTGATTAAAGTACATATAGGTAGATGAGCCATCATAGCCTTTTCTAACATCAAACTTTTCTGTTTTATCAAGCTTTTCTATCCATTCCGGTTTACTAACTCCTCCTAAATCTATTGAACCATTATAAAGTTCATTCATCCTTGAATTAGGTTCTTTTATAATTTTCATTGTTGCTTTTTCTAATTTTACATTTTCAACATCCCAATATTCTGGGTTTTTAACTAATTCAACTTTATTATTATGCACCCATTCTTTAATTGTAAATGGACCACAGAATACCATTGTATCTGCCTCTGTACCATATTTATCACCATGTTTCTCAATTATATCCTGTCTTTGAGGTTCCATTACTTTAAAATATGTTAAATCTAGAAAATAAGAACATGGTCTTTCTAAAGTAAACTCTAAAGTTTTTTCATCAACAGCTTTAACCCCAACATCTTCTGCCTTAGCTTTATTTGCATTGTAAGCTACCGCATTCTTTATTGGATATAGTAAAAATCCATATTCAGAAGCTGTTTCAGGATTTAATGTTCTCTTTATACCATAGACAAATTGCTCCGCCGTAACCGGTTGTCCATCTGACCACTTTGCATCCCTTAAATGAAAAGTCCAAGTTAAGTTATCTTCAGATACTTCCCATTTTTCAGCCATTCCTGGTACAATAACATCTTTGCCTTCTTCATTAGTTTGAATTCTTGTAAGACTTTCCATAACATTTGTTAAAACTTCAGAAGAGTATCTGTCTGAACTTTTTGAAGGATCTAATGATTTTGGCTCAGCTTGTAACAATACGTTTAAATATTGTTCCTTATCCATTTTAGCATCTGAAGCTTCTTTATTATCACCTTCAGCTGGCTTTTCATCTGTTTTCTTTCCACATCCAGCTAAAGCCATGGATGCAGTTAGTGAAATAGTCAATAATGCAACTAACAATCTTTTACTTTTCACAATTATTCCCCCTTTTTTATTACCCTATAATCTTATTTATTGTGTTCAAATTATCTTTATCCCTACATGGAAATTATTAACCATGAAGGTTATATAAAACTAAATTATATATATTAACAATACCTTCTTTACTTCAAATTCATTAAAAAAACTAGAATACTATATAAAAAGTATCATCACATATATTTCATTTTTCTTATATTTCACAATTTTAAAACTATTTTATATTTTCATATAATTAACTTCAATAAATATTTTACATATCCATTTTATATTAACGATTATATATAATGGCATTTTATAAATCAATAGATTTTTCCATATTTTCAACTATTTAAATAATATTTAAAAATTTATACATACTTTGATAACATTTTGTTAATTTAGTTTATATTATATATATATCATTCATTTTTAATTAAAATCTTATATAATACAAATTTATAACAATAATAAAAGTGACGCAAAAATTATTGCGCCACTCATTTTTTATATTATTCTCTTCCATCTGTATAAACATCTTTAAGATCCATTACTCCAAAAATTGGTGAATTGAAACCATTAACAAATTTACGTATATAAGTATTTTTAAATCTCCATACACCCGGAGCAAATACTGCCTCATCATAAATTAACATTTTCTCAGCCTCAGCAAATATTTTAGCCTTCTCTTCCGGATCAGCACAGCCATTAGCTTCATTAATTAATTTATCATATTTCTCGCTCTTCCAGTTAACTCTATTTACTCCTGAAGTGGATAGCCAAACATCAAAGAAAGTACTAGGATCATTATAATCTCCACCCCAACCTTGACCTGCAATCTCATAATCTCCGTCATTTGTTCTACTTTGGAATACTGCCCATTCACAATATTCTGGTTTAATATTTATTCCTAATTTTTTATTAAAGTTTTGTTGTTCAAATTCAGCAAATTCCTTAGCATTAGCATCTGTACCAGATTGAAGGTAATTTATAGTATGTTTAGATGGATCCGGGTCTAATCCTAGCTCTTTTAATCCCTCAACTAATAGTGCTTTAGGATCTGGATTATCTTTGATTAACTCTTCTACTTGTAAGCTATTAACTCTATCTCTATAATCTACTCCACCTATCTCTACTGCTGGAGGGCACCAAGCCAATGCTGGTTCTGCCAAATCTTTATATAAAGCTTTAACCATACCTGGTCTATCCATTGCTATTGAAAATGCTTTTCTTATTTTAGCATTTTTAAGGTATTTAGTATCTTGATTAAAGAACGTATAGGTAGTTGAGCCATCATATCCTTTTCTAACATCAAACTTTTCTGTTTTATCAAACTTTTCTATCCATTCTGGTTTACTAACTCCTGCTAAATCTAGTGAACCATTATAAAGTTCATTCATTCTTGAATTAGGTTCTTTTATAATTTTCATTGTTGCTTTTTCTAATTTTACATTTTCAGCATCCCAATATTCTGGATTTTTAACTAATTCAACTTTGTTATTATGCACCCATTCTTTAATTGTAAACGGACCACAGAATACCATTGTATCTACCTCTGTGCCATATTTATCACCATGTTTCTCAATTATATCCTGTCTTTGAGGTTCCATTACTTTAAAATATGTTAAATCTAGAAAATAAGAACATGGTCTTTCTAAAGTAAACTCTAAAGTTTTTTCATCAACAGCTCTAACTCCAACATCTTCTGCCTTAGCTTTATTTGCATTGTAAGCTACCGCATTCTTTATTGGATATAATAAAAATGCATAGTCAGAAGCAGTCTCAGGATTTATTGTTCTCTTTATACCATAAACAAATTGCTCTGCTGTAACCGGTTGTCCATCTGACCACTTTGCATCTCTTAAATGAAAAGTCCAAGTTAAGTTATCTTCAGATACTTCCCATTTTTCGGCCATTCCTGGTACAATAACATCTTTGCCTTCTTCATTAGTTCGAATTCTTGCAAGACTTTCCATAACATTTGTTAAAACTTCAGAAGAGTATCTGTCTGAACTTTTTGAAGGGTCCAACGATTTTGGCTCAGCTTGTAACAATACGTTTAAATATTGCTCCTTATCCATTTTAACCTCTGAAGTTTCTTTATTATCACCTTCAGCTGACTTTTCTTCTGTTTTCTTTCCACATCCAGCTAAAGCCATGGATGCAGTTAGCGAAACAGTTAATAATGCAACTAATAATCTTTTACTTTTCACAATTATTTCCCCCTTATTATTACCCAATATTTTTATTTATTGTGTCAAATTATCTTTACCCCCATGTGGATTTTTTAACCATTAAGGTTACATAAAATTAAATTATATCTTTTATATATATTAATTAATAATATTTTCCTATTTAAATTTCTTAAGCGAATTAAATATCACTTATAAGAAACACTTCTTTAACTATATTTTATATTTTCAACAATTAGAAATATTCTGAATTATTTATTTTATTAGTGTAATTAATATAGTTATATATTTATGCATTCATTTTATATTTATGATTATATATAATGATATTTTATAAATCAATAGTTTTTTCCATATTCATAGCCATTTTAACAATATTTAAAACTTTATACATATTATGATAATAGTTTATTAATTTAGTTTAAATTACATATATATCATTCACTTTTAGTTAAAAATTTTATATAGCATATTTTTTAATAATAGAGAAAGTGATGTAATTTTTTATTACATCACTCATTTTTTCTATTTTTAATATAATTTATTCTCTTCCCTCAGTATATGTGCTCTTTAAATCAATTGATCCAAAAGCAGGTCTTGAATAGTTTTTAACATAGTTACGAATATAAGCATTATAGTATCTATATATACTTGGGCTAATTACACCTTCATCATAGACTAATATTTTTTCTGCTTCTTTAAATAATTTTGCTTTTTCTTCTGGATCTGCTTCACCATTAGCTTTTTTAACTATTTCATCATATTGCTTATTTTTCCATCCAGTATTATTTATACCTGCATTTGACGTCCAGATGTCAAAGAAAGTACTAGGGTCATTATAATCTCCAACCCAAGTTTGACCTGCCATTTCATAATCTCCATCTGTTGTCCTGTTTTGGAATACTGCCCATTCACAATAATCTGGCTCAATGTTGACCCCTAATATTTCTTTATAGTTCTGTTGTTCAAATTCACCAAACTCTTTATTATTACCACTATTACCAGATTGAATTATCTTTATTGTATGCTTAGATGGATCTGGATCAAGTCCTAATTCTTTTAATCCCTCTATAAATAACGCCTTAGGATCTGGATTATCTTTCTTTAAATCATCTACTGGAGAATAATTAGCTCTATCTCTATAGTCTACTCCATCTATCTTAACTGACGGAGAACAAAATGCTGTTGCTGGCTCTGCTATACCTTTATATAACGATTTAACAGTTCCTTCTCTATCCTTCGCAATTATAAATGCCTTTCTTATTTTATCATTTTTAAAGTATTTAGTATTTTGATTAAAGAAACTATACACTGTTCCTCCTTCAAAATATTTTTTCACATAAAATTTTCCTGTATTATCAAGTTTCTCTATCCATTCCGGCTTATTAACATTTCCAAGGTCTAGCGAACCGTTATAGATCTCATTCATTGTTGAATTAACTTCTTTTATAATCTTCATTGTTGCTTTTTCCAACTTTACATTTTCAGCATCCCAATATTCTGGGTTTTTAACTAATTCAACTTTATTATTATGCACCCATTCTTTTATTGTAAACGGACCACAAAATACCATTGTATCAGCTTCAGTGCCATATCTATCACCATGTTTTTCAATTATATCCTGTCTTTGTGGCTCCATTACTTTAAAATATGTTAAATCTAAAAAATAAGAACATGGTCTTTCTAAAGTAAACTCTAAAGTTTTTTCATCAATAGCTTTAACCCCTAAATCTTCAGCCTTAGCTTTTCCTCCATTATAAGTTTCTGCATTCTTAATTGGGAATAGTAAAAATGCATACTCAGAAGCAGTTTCAGGATCTAAAGTTCTCTTTATTCCGTAAACGAATTGCTCAGCTGTTACTGGCTGCCCATCACTCCACTTCATATCTCTTAAATGAAATGTCCAAACAGTACTATCATCAGATTTATCCCATTTTTCTGCTGCGCCCGGCACAATGCTTCCTTGACCATTTTCATCACCTTGTAACCTTGTAAGTGATTCCATAACATTAGTTAAAACATCTGAAGAATATCCATCAGTACTTTTTGAAGGATCTAGTGATTTAGGTTCTGCTGGTAATAATACATTTAAATATTGATCCTTATCCATTTTACTTTCTTCTTTGTTTCCTTCAGCTGGTTTTTCCTTATCTGTACCCGAATCATTCTTTTTACATCCAACTAGTGCCATTGAAGCAGTTAATGAAACTGTTAATAATGCTGCTAATAATCTTTTACTTTTCATAATTAATCCCCCTTTTTATTGGCTTAGCAAAGCACACTTCACTATGTTTAAATTCATCACTACCGCGTTTTTCCATTTTAAACTTACAATATCAAGCACATTTCATGCGTTGTGTATTTTCCATTAATTCCCAATAACCTATACATCTACAATAATCCAATCTATCCTTAAAATCAAGTTATCTTTTTATGAACTTTGAAATCTTTTCATTACATTTACTCTAGTTTTCTAAAACTTATGATTGTTTTACAGCCTATCTCCTCACATTTCCCATTAAATGTATTATTTTAAACATATTATTAAATAACTTATTCAATTGCACATTTCTTAATTTCCATAGAAATACTATAGTTTTACAACATTAAATATCTTATTAGATGTTTAGTTTTATTATAACTTCCGGATAATTAATACTAAAAAATTAATAAACTATTAAAACTTTAAATAGTTTTAAATAGTTATCAAGTTTTCACTATAAGAATGTACTAAAACATACTTCTCAGTAATTATAAATTCAATGAAAAATATCCTTTTTACTTTGTTATTCATTATATGCTTATAAATATGACCTCTTTGCCTATCCTTATCCGCTTATATAGCCTTTCAAATGCACACATAACCATATACTTTTTTCATCCTACCATCTTTTAAAGATTCTAGATATATAAAAAACTAGCAAATCGCTTGCTAGTTTTACCTAAAAATTAAATTTAATTATATGTAATTTGAGCTTTATTTTAAGATAATGTTGATATCATTATAAAGATAAAAAATATCATTTAGGTTTCTATCTCTATGATTATCTACTTCTATGAAAGATAATTAACTTTACATTTTAGTATATTTAATATATTTGCATTTTGCCTACAATATTGTTTAATCATCTTTAGTACATTTCAATATTTTCTAATTCTTTCTCACTTACTATTTTAAAATTTAATTTCCATAGATAGTTATCTTCGTTATCCAGAAGCCACCAATAATATTAATTATCGCCTATTATGTCTATTCATAAATAAGTTAACTCGACACTGCCACCCCTTGATAAGACCTCCTGTGCTGAATTCAATTTCATCTTTAACTTACCATATAGAATATTCATCTACTTTTTTCTCATTATAATCAATTTTAAGATACTTTTACAGCTATTAGCAAAGAAGAGTCTCTATAGACCGCTTTAACCTTCTAATTGCTTATTTATCCTTCTCCAATTATATTAAATTCATAAAAATACCTACATATTCCATCTATAGCACATCCCCTCCATTTTTGNNAATATCTCTTTTCTTTACTTTTTCATTACGTTTATAAAGCCCTCTTCAGATAGCAAAGTTCTAACATTTCTTACGTTTACCCTCAAAACTAATTATAAATAGAAACTTATTCCTTTTCCTTTTTTCTCTAGAAGTTACTTGCAATGTGGCATAATTTTTAATTTATTATATCTGTATTTTAGCTCTAGTATAGCTCTACTATATATAACTCACTATATAAAAAAAGACAGGGACTTCCCTGTCTTTCATATCTATTATAATAAGTGGCATGCAACAAAGTGATTTGGTTCAATTTCCTTAAACTCTGGTAGTTTCTCGCTGCAAATCGGCTTAGCATATCTACATCTTGCAGCAAATCTACAACCTGGCTTTGGATTAATTGGACTAGGAACTTCACCTTCAAGTTGAATTCTCTTTTTACCTCTTTCCACTTCAGGATCTGGAATTGGAATAGCTGATAATAGCGCTTGAGTATATGGATGTAATGGCTTTTCATACAAATCATGACTTGATGCAAGTTCAACCATTGTACCAAGATACATAACTCCAACTCTATCTGAAATATGCTTAACCATTGAAAGGTCATGAGCTATAAAGAGATAAGTTAATCCTAATTCATTTTGTAGTTTTATTAATAAGTTAACAACCTGTGCTTGAATTGACACGTCAAGAGCTGATATAGGCTCATCACACACTATAAAATCTGGCTCTATAGCAAGTGCTCTAGCAATACCTATTCTTTGTCTTTGTCCACCAGAAAACTCATGTGGGAATCTTGAAGCGTGTTCTTTATTCAAACCAACTAATTGTAATAAATTAAATATTCTATCTGTTCTTTCTTGTCCGCTATATAATCCGTGTATATCTATACCTNNTTGGATTTAAAGAAGCATAAGGGTCTTGAAATATTATTTGCGCTCTTCTAGTAAAATCTTTTTTCTGACTTTTGTTCAATTTTCTTACATCATGACCATCAAACAATATTGACCCTTCTGTAGCATCATATAGTCCCATAACAGTTCTTCCACAAGTTGTTTTTCCGCAACCTGACTCTCCAACTAAACCTAAAGTTTCCCCTTTGAAGATATCAAAGCTAACATTGTCAACAGCCTTTAAAGTAGCAGTCTTTCCAACTTGGAAATATTTCTTTAAGTTTTTAACTTCTATTAAGACTTCATTTTTTTCATTAGCCATTATTCTTCACTCCTCTCAAAACTTCAGGAACTTCTACTTTGGGAGCCATTGGATGTTTTAACCAACATGATACTTCATGAGAATCAGTAACATTTGTAACTTCCGGTACTTCCTCTTTACAAATTTGCATACAATATTCACATCTTGCAGCAAAAGGACATCCAACTGGCGGCTTGATTAAATCTGGTGGTGTTCCTTGTAATGAATACAATTTACCTTTGTTTTTAGTATCTAATCTAGGAACTGATTGTAATAGCGCCCAAGTATACGGATGTTGAGGATTATAGAATATTTCATCAACTGTTCCTCTTTCAATTATTTGTCCAGCATACATAACTTGAATTCTGTCTGCAACATCAGCAACAACACCAAGATCGTGTGTTACAAGGATAACTGCTGTTCCAAGCTTTTCTTGAAGATCTCCTATAAGTTCCATAATTTGTGATTGTATTGTAACATCAAGAGCTGTTGTTGGCTCATCTGCTATAAGTATTTTGGGATTACAAGCAAGTGCTATAGCTATCATAGCTCTTTGTCTCATACCACCTGAAAATTCGTGTGGATATTGATGTGCTCTTTTATCAGCATTAGGTATGTTAACTAACTCAAGCATTCTTATAGCCTCTTTTAAAGCTTCGTCTTTACTCATACCTCTGTGTATAATTAAACTTTCAGCAATTTGTTTACCTATAGTCATAGTTGGGTTTAAAGAAGTCATAGGATCTTGGAATATCATAGATATATCAGAACCTCTAAGTTCTCTTAACGCCTTATCCTCCATTGCTAAAATGTCTCTTCCTTCAAAGTTAATTTTTGATTCTTTTTTTATTTCTGCAGGCATTGGCTCAGGAAGCAATCTCATTATTGCCTTAGCTGTAACTGTTTTTCCGCATCCAGACTCTCCAACTACCGCCAATGTCTCACCTTTATTTAAATGAAAACTTATTCCTCTTACTGCTTGAACTTCTCCAGCATAAGTATGAAATGAAACTCTTAAATCTTTAATATCTAATATTTTTTCCATCGATTTCCCCTCCTACTGACGTAATTTCGGATCTAGCGCATCTCTTAAGCCATCACCTAATAATTGGAATGACAGCATTATTAGAGATATTACTATTGCAGGGCAAAGTAATTGTTCTGGATAGAACATTAAATTTTGCTGTGCTGCAGAAGCTAATGCTCCTAAACTTGTCTTTGGAGATTGAATTCCTAAACCTATATAGCTTAAGAAGGCTTCACCAAATATAAAACCTGGTATATCAAATGTTATTGCAACTATCATAACCCCTAAAGTATTTGGCAATAAATGCTTACCAATTATTCTTGAAGGACTTGCACCAAGAGCTTTCGCTGCAAGAACATATTCTTGTTCCTTTATTTGTAATAATTGTCCTCTAACTAGTCTCGCCATACCAGTCCATCCTGTAACTGTCATGGCAATAACTAAAGTTCCAATACCTTTATTATCAAATATCATGGATATCAATATAACTATAACAAGATAAGGAATAGCTACTAATATCTCTAGTATTCTCATCATTATATCGTCAACTATTCCACCGAAGAAACCTGAAACCCCTCCATAAATAGAACCCATAACTGTATCTATTAATGCACCTATAAGACCAATTATTAGAGACACTCTAGCACCTTGCCAAACTCTACCAAAGGTATCTCTTCCTAACATATCTGTTCCAAACCAGTTAGCTGAACTTGGCCCATTATTAAGTAAACTATTGTTTGTAACTTCATAACTTACTCCACATATAGCTTTAGCCAAACTAGGTCCTATGATTGCCATTATTGATATGATTATAAGTATGCAAAGAGATAGTATTGCAACTTTATTTTGTTTTAATCTTCTCCAGGCATCTTGCCAATAAGTCATACTTGGTCTTAAAATTTCATTGGATTTTGACGTATCACACCCAATAATTTGAAACTTGTCTTTTGATAATTCTGCCATAATTTTCCCTCCTATCTACTACCATTAGAAACTCTAATTCTTGGGTCAACTAATCCATAAACTATATCAACTACAAATAATGAAACAATAAATAATGTTGACACTAAAATAGTCTGTCCCATTATCATAGTATAATCTCTATCTCCTATAGCTGAAACAAAGTATTGACCTAATCCAGGTATAGCAAATATACTTTCAACAACAAATGCTCCTATAAATATACCTGCAATTTGTGGCCCTAATAACGTAATAGCTGGAAGTATAGCATTTCTTATAACGTGCTTAAATACTAAGCTTAACTTAGAAACACCTTTAGCTTTTGCTGTTAATATATAATCCTGTCCAATAACATCTAGACAGTTAGCTCTCATATATCTTGCATAAGTTGCTATAGAAGCAAAACTTAAGGCTATGGTTGGTAATATAGTATGTTTAAATTCTCCCCAACCAGTTGATGGTAAAACCATCCAATGAACTGTAAATGTAAATTGCAGCAGCGATGCAATAACAAAACCTGGTATTGAAATACCTAATATAGCGATAAACATTACTAAATAATCTTGCCATTTACCTCTTTTAAAGGCCGCTAAAATACCCAAAATAATTCCAATAGTAAACCCCATTGCAAGTGCTTGTCCGCCTATTCTTGCTGATATAGGTGCATAACTAGCTATAGTTTTACCTACGCTTCTTCCTGCATAAGCTAAAGATTCTCCCATGTCTCCTTTTAGAACTAAGTTAGAAATAAATTTTCCATATTGGACTATAACCGGTTGATCTAGTCCATACTTGGCATAATAGTTTGCCCTAATTTGTGGTGGTAAGTTTCTAGCCATTGACGCTAGTGGGTCACCAGGTATAGCATGTATTAGCATGAACGTAATTGTTATTGATATGAACAGCGTTACAAGCATATACCCAAATCTCTTTAGAGTAAATTTTAACATCATCATCCCTCCATTTTAGCATAAAGTTGTTGCAAAATTTTTTTACTTATTGCAACTTATTATATATATCCTTACCTTTATTAAAATGTAAGGATATTTATATACCTGTACTCCAAATAATACCTTCAACACAACTTTTATATGTGCTTTATGTCTATAAAACTTAAAAGCTATATAATGCTATATATGTTCTTATTCATATATAACGCAATAAAATTCTTTCAGCCTCTTCAAAGAATTTTAATTTTATTTTTGCTTTATAGTTATTTAGTTTTCTCTATTGCTTAGGGTTTATTTATACTAAAGATACAATATTATGAAGAAAATTATTAAATGATTGTATACTTTAGCTCAAACTTCACTGTAGGTATGTTGTAGAATGTTGCCCACTAAAATCATTATTTTTCATATTTAACTTTACTGCAATTGCTAAGGAAACTTAGTAAAATTTCTTTTCTTACTTTTATACCTTATTTATATCTCGTTGTAAATATCCAATTTTATAAAGATATAAATAAAATTATTTTACTTCTCATAATTAGAACTACATATTATATTTTTTATAACATATTCTTATGTACTTATTTTTATTCTCCGAACTCCAAATAATACTTTACTAAATTTAAATTGAGAGCTTATTTAGATCTTTTAATATAAATAAAAAGCTTAATATACAGTTTATAATTATTAATTTCATCTTTAGTATCCTATCTTATAGCTTAGAACAATTAAGTTAAGTAGAAAATAAAGATGCTAGTAGTATGACTAACATTTCCTTACTTTTTATCAACTAATTCTTCTTGACATTTATACAATAATGTTTAAAACTTATTTTATAGATTTTAGCTATATTTTCTGAATGTTTTGATAATTCTATTTTCATTAACAATCTGGTCATAAAATTTACAATGATATGACAAAAATGCTTGTCTAAATATCAAGCAAAAGTTGATTAAGTTTAATTATTAGCTACAATTAAACTTAATATATCATTAATTTTTTTTATTTATTCACAATTTGAAAGCTTCATATAATTGAACAATATGAATTTTGAATTAAAATTCTACAAGAATTTCATTTTTTATAATACTATCATATACTTTATTAATTGTCAAACAATTTAGTTTTATAATTGTTTATTTAAACTTATCAAAGTTAATACAATTTTAAAAATATTTTTATTTTATTAACAATTCAAACTGTTCAATATTACATAAAATGATATTTTATATGCAACAATTAATTAATAATATTTTTCTATGGTTTTTTATGTAATTTTTTTTCTAATTTATAAAAAGATAATCATTAGTTTAACAATAACAATAAAATTTATTTTTTTAAAACTATATAACTTTTTATTCTAAAATTATATAATATAGTAAAGAACCTTTAAGGAGTGATTTAATTGGCTTATAATGTAGCTATTGTTGGAGCCACAGGTATGGTTGGAAGACAATTTATTGAAATTTTAAAAGAGAGAAACTTTCCGATAGAAAATCTTTATCTCTTTGCTTCTAAACGTTCTGCTGGCTCTCGTGTTAACTATAAAGAAAAAGAAATTGTTGTTGAAGAATTAAAAGAAGAGAATATATGTAATAAAAAAATACACTTTGCTCTTTTTTCTGCTGGTGGAAGCACTAGTTTAGAATATGCAAAGATATTCGTTAAATATGGAGCTATAGTTATTGATAACAGCAGTGCTTTTAGGATGAAGGAGGATGTTCCTCTAGTAGTGCCAGAAGTTAACGGAGAAGATATCAGAAATCATAATGGTATAATAGCAAACCCTAATTGCTCTACCATACAAGCTATGGTAGCTTTAAAACCACTATATGATGCTTATGGTATTGAAAGAGTTATTTACTCTACTTATCAAGCAGTATCTGGTGCCGGAATGAATGGGTATAGTGATTTAGAGAATGGTGTTAAAGGGGAAGCACCTAAAAAATTCACTTCTCCAATTGCTTATAATGTAATTCCTCAAATTGATGTATTCTTAGATAATGGTTACACTAAAGAGGAGATAAAAATGATTGATGAAAGTAAGAAAATACTTCATGATAGTGATTTAAGAATCACCGCTACTACAGTTAGAGTGCCTGTTTACCATGGTCATAGTGAAAGTATTAATGTTGAACTTAAAAAAGACTTTAATATAGAAGATATTTTTGAACTTTATAAAAAATCCGAAGGTATAGTTGTAATGGATAATACTAAGGAGGAAATCTATCCAATGCCAATAAATATTGCTGGAAAAGATGAAGTTTATATTGGCAGAATAAGAAGAGATTTTAGTGTAGATAAAGGTTTAAATTTATGGGTTGTTGCTGACAACATAAGAAAAGGAGCTGCCCTTAATGCAGTTCAAATTGCAGAAGCCTTTATAGAAAAAGATTTAATTTAGAATTATATAAAAAATTGACAAATAAATTACTAAATAAGTATGATCTTTTATTATATTTTTGAAAGGAAGATAATATTATGAGTATTTTTAGGGGCTCAGGTGTAGCAATTGTTACTCCTTTTAACGAAACTGGTGTTGACTTTAATAAGTTAAGAGAGCTTATAGAATGGCACATTGAAAATAAGACTGATGCTATTATAGTTTGTGGAACTACTGGTGAAGCTTCTACAATGTCAACAAATGAGAAAAAGGAAACTATTAAGTTTGTTATAGATGTAGTAAATAAAAGAATTCCTGTTATTGCTGGTACTGGTACAAATGATACACGAGCTTCAATTGAAATGAGTAAATACGCAGAAGAAGTTGGAGCAGATGGACTACTAGTTATAAATCCTTACTATAATAAAACTAGTTCTAAAGGACTTATAGCACATTTTAAAGCCATTGCTAATAGTGTAAAAACACCTATAGTAGTTTATAATGTGCCTTCTAGAACAGGAATGAATATTCCACCTTCTGCTCTAGCAGAATTATGCGAACTTGATAATATAGTTGCTGTGAAAGAAGCTAGTGGGGACATGAGCCAAATTATAAAAATAAAATCATTATGTAAAGACAAATTAGACATATATTCTGGAAATGACGATCAAATTGTTCCTATAATGGCAATGGGCGGTATAGGAGTTATTTCTGTACTTGCTAATGTAATTCCTAAAGATGTTCACAATATCTGTGAATACTATTTAAATGGCAATGTAAAGGATGCTTTAGATTTACAGCTTAAAACTTTACCATTAGCTAATTCTCTTTTTGTAGAGACAAATCCTATCCCTGTTAAAACTGCACTTAATTTAATGGGTATGGAAGTAGGTTCTTTAAGATTACCTCTTATAGATATGGAAGAAAAAAATCTTAAGCCTTTACAATATGAATTAAAAGCTTATAACTTAATTAAATAGGAGGACTAATATGGTTAAAATCCTTTTAGTTGGATGTAGTGGAAAAATGGGAAGAATGATTTCTTCTACCGTTGAAAAATTTGAAAACTTATCTATTGTAGCTGGAGTGGATAGATTTAAAGAAGAATCTCTTAAATATCCAATTTATGATAATATAGATGAATGTAATGAAGAAATAGATGTTATTCTAGATTTCTCAAGACCAGATACATTAAAGCAAATTTCTCAGTTTGCAATTAATAAAAATAAACCTGTTGTATTTTGTACTACAGGATATAATGAAGAACAAAAAGCTTATATTCATGCTTTAAGTAATACTATTCCTGTGTTTTTCTCTGCTAATATGTCCATAGGAATAAATATAATAAATAATATATTAAAGAATATAAGTAATACACTTTATAATGACTTTGATATAGAAATTATAGAAAAGCATCACAATCAAAAAGTAGATGCCCCTAGCGGAACTGCTCTTCTATTAGCAAATACTATTAAAGACTCTATAAAAGATGAAACAAAATTTATCTTTGGAAGAGAAGGAATTGCTAAAAGAGAGAAACAAGAAATAGGTATTCATGCTATTCGTGGTGGAAATATAGTTGGAGACCATGAAATAATATTTGCTGGTCAAGGTGAAGTTATAGAAATTAAACATTCTGCAATTTCCAGAGAAGTTTTTGCAGTAGGTGCCTTAAGAGCATGTGCCTTTGTTTATAATAAAGGAAAAGGTATATACTCAATGGATGATGTAGTAAAATAAATTCAAATAAAAAGTGGTGATATAAATCACCACTTTTATTTTAATTGTGAATTAACAACTTAAAACAATGCACAATGCAAAATTCACAGTTCACAATTATGGTGGAAATTATTTTTTAACAAAATAATTTCTTTAAACATATTTTTGATTAGTAATACAATTGCTAGTCAGTATATGACGAACATTGTTCGCAGCTAGAAAGAAAATTACTTGTAACTTTTTAAAATGAATTTAGAATTTCTCAGTGATAACTGAGAAATATCCATAATTGTGAATTGTGCATTGTGACCTGTGAATTGTTCTAACTTGTGTATATTTCTCCACTACGAAGCCTTCCAATATACTTTTCCATTCTATCTAAAGCTTCTTTAAGCTCACTTTCATTATAACAGTAGGATATTCTTACATAGCCTTCCCCACCTTCTCCAAAAGCTGAACCAGGTACTATAGCTACCTTTTCTTCATGTAGAAGTCTATGACAAAATTCCTCACTACTCATATTAAAGCTTTTTATGGATGGAAATATATAAAAAGCACCTTTAGGAATATGAACCTGAAGTCCCATATCCTTTAATCTATTATATACATAATCTCTTCTTTTTTTGAATTGCTCTTTCATATATGCAACATCGGTTAAAGAACTTTTCAATCCTTCTAAGGCACCATATTGGCTTATAGAAGTAGCTGAAGAAACATTATATTGATGAACTTTAATTATATTTTTCATTATGTATTCACTTGACGCAACATACCCTACTCTAAGTCCTGTCATAGAAAACATTTTTGAAAATCCACTTACTAAAATTATTTTATCTTTTATATCTTTACATTGGCATATGGAATAGTAATCATCATAACAAAGAGAAGAATATATCTCATCAGATATAGCAATTATATCATTTTCTTTTATTATTTTATAAAATTCATCTCTCTCCTCTTTAGAAAGTATACTACCTGTTGGATTGCTAGGATATGAAACTACTAAAACTTTAGGTTTTTCAGTTATTATTAATTCCCTTAATTTATTAAAATCTATAGAAAAATCTTCTTTTAAAGGATAATTAATAACCTCTCCTCCTAACATCTTCGCTAAGCTTTCATAGGCAGGATATGCTATTTGAGGAACTAATACTTTATCACCACTATTTAATAGTGTAGCAAATACGCACATTAATCCCTCACTACCGCCCACAGTGACACAAATTTCATCAGCATTGTAGTGAATTTTGAAGTCTTTTAAAAAATTAGATATTTCCTCTCTAAGCTCTAATATTCCCGCATTAGGAGTATACACTGTTCTATTCTCATTTATCGCTTTAATAACTCCATCTTTAACTGCTTTAGGCGTATAAAAATCCGGTTGGCCTAATGTTAAGGATATTGCATCAGGTATTTTTGATACCTGATTAAAAAATTTTCTTATTCCAGATATCTCTATACTCTCTACATTTTTTGAGAATATATTATTCATATAATCAGTCCTTTTTAATTATTAAATAATGATTTAAATTTCATCCAGCACTTAAAACTCTACACCTTTTCTAGCTGGTACACCTTCATTAAAATAATGTTTTACATCTTTCATTTCTGTAACAAGGTTAGCTTTTTCCATAATTCTTTCTGGAACATTTCTACCTGTCATAATAAGTTCCATATCTTTTGGTTTCTTATCCATAAGTTCTAATAATTGTTCCTCTGAAACCAATTCATTACCCAAAGCTCCCATGATTTCATCCATAATTAATATATCACACTGTTTATCTGCCATAACTTTTAAGCAAAATCTATAAGCTTCTTGTATTTCTTCTTTTAATTCAGCCTTTTGATCATCATTTAACGTCCAGAAAAATCCTCGTGGTTTTTCAAATCTATATATATTAAAATGTGGAGAAAGTTTTTTAGCGCTTTCTAATTCTCCAGTTGATCCACTCTTTAAAAATTGTACCATAGTAACCTTAAATTCATTTCCTGCTGCTCTTGTTGCAAGACCTACTGCAGCAGTAGTTTTTCCTTTTCCATTACCTGTATATATTTGTATATATCCTTCTTTTAGTTTTCCCATGGTATCACTACCCCTTTCCTATACGTTGATTTTATTATATCATTCTCTATAAATTATACCAAATTATTAAAAGTACTTATATAATTGAAGATTTACAAGAGATAATGGTAAATTATTTAGTATTTCTTCCTTATAAAAATATAAAATTTATTTTTGTATTAATTTATAAGCTCTTGGTAAAAAATAAATTAAATAAGAATTAATTTTAATTTTGAATGCCAATAGAACTCCTTAACTCCCAATTGGTTAAGTATTGCAAATATAACCTTAATATTATATTATTTAGTGTATGAACAAAAGTTATATGTTCATATTCAAAGTACACTTAGAAAGGAGATTGAACATGAATTACAATTTAACAGATCCATATGAAATAGCAAGATATATTAAAGAATCTAAGAAAGCTACTCCTGTTAAAGCTTATGTAAATGGTAATATTAAAGATTGCGATTTCAATAACATAGAATGCTATGGTGAAGGAAATTTCTACATATTATTTGGAAATTATGATGAGGTACAAAATTTCCTAGAAAAAAACAATGAAAAAGTTAAGAGTTGCAGAATAGAAAACGATAGAAGAAATTCTGCAATTCCAATGCTGGACATTAAAAACATAGATGCTAGAATTGAGCCTGGTGCTATTATAAGAGACATGGTTAGTATCGGTAAAAATGCAGTTATTATGATGGGTGCAGTTATAAATATAGGTGCTGAAATTGGTGAAGAAACCATGGTAGATATGAATGCCGTTGTTGGCGCTAGAGGAAAACTTGGAAAAAGAGTTCATCTAGGAGCTGGTGCTGTAGTGGCAGGAGTTTTAGAACCACCAAGTAAATCACCTTGTGAGATTGGTGACAATGTTTTAATAGGTGCAAATGCAGTTATATTAGAAGGTGTTAAAATAGGTGATAATTCAGTAGTTGCTGCTGGATCAATCGTTACTGAAGATGTGCCTGAGAATGTAGTAGTAGCAGGATGCCCTGCAAAAATAATTAAAACTGTTGATGTTAAGACCAAAGGCAAAACTGAATTATTGGATGATTTAAGAAAATAGAGAAATAAAATGGTGGTCAATGACCACCATTTTTATGATATTATCAAATAAATGAATAATAAGTATACTAACCTATTTTCTCCAATACTTAAGCCAGCTAATACATCATTATAATCTAAATCTATAGCTCACCTTACACAAGTCATATTTAACTAGCTGTTTTATTGCAAAATTTAAACTGCATCATTTATATTAATATCTGATTCTATATTGACATTGGATTCTGCATTTTCCTCAACTAAATCAGTTGCTGTATTTTCTGCATTCTCCTCTTCACCTTCATCATCTACTCTTTCCATTTTGGATATTGAAACTTCATATGCTATTTTTTTAATAACTTCAGTTTCAGAGATTCTTTTTTGATATTCTCTACTTTGTACTCTTCCCCAAATCCTTATGTTATCTCCTATTTCTAAACTCCTGCAGAATCTAGAATTTCTTCCCCAAGCAATTGTAGGGATATAGTCGGATTTTTTATATAATCTATTAACCGCTAAAAGCATGTCTGCAATCTCACGTCCAAAAGGAGTTGTTCTATATACTGGCGCTTTACATATATAGCCATCTAAATAAATTTGGTTTGGATTTTTACTTCTTTCTTTTAATTCCTTAATATCTCTTGCAAATACTGTTAATATAAGTCTGTTTGATCCATCAACAAACTTATTATAGGATCTTAATTGTCCTTCTACTATAAGTTCACTACCTTCACTAACATTCATACCTGTTATCAATCTTTCTGAAACAGTTATAGTTAAAACATCAGTAGCATCACTTAACCTTGGTACTTCAAAATCAAAATTGTAAAAGCCTTCTCCATACATTTCATGGCTAAATTCTAATTCTGAAATAACTTTTCCCTCCAAGTAAATTTTGTTGTTCAACATAGTATTGTCCATCGTAACCCCTCTTTCCCTTAGTTTTTTGTTCATTTTCATATACCATAATATATTCACTAAATCAGCGAACTATAACTAATATTATGAAAATTCTTATAATTCTTCCCAAACAATTTCAAAGCCTTAACACATGTTTCCATTATAATACAAATTATACACTTATGCAATGGATTATTTGCTTTTTATCTGCTTTCCTTCACTATTTATATTGTAGTTATCTTTATGCATAAGTTCAGAAACTGTGACAAATTTATAACCCTGTGAACTCAAGCTTTCTAATGTCTTTGGCAATGATTGAGGTGTATATTTTACATCAGTATGAAATAATATTATAGAACCTGGCTTTGTTTTTTTCATAACTCTTTCATACTCAATGTCAGTCCCCTGTGCTTTCCAATCTATACTATCCACATCCCATTGAATACACTTTCTTCCTGTAGATTCTACTGTTTCAATAGCTAAATCATTATATGCACCTTCTGGAAACCTAAATAACTTAGTATTTTTTCCTGTAAGATCTAAAATTTTAGCATCTGCAATTTCAGTGTCCTTTAATATTCTTTCTTTTGAAATTGTAGTCATGTTAGGATGCTTATTACTATGATTTCCAATCTCATGTCCTCTTTTATCTATTTCTTTAACAATATCAGGAAAATCATCTGCCCATAATCCTATAACAAAAAAAGTTGCTTTTGCATTATACTTATCAAGTATGTCCAATAACTCCATAGTATTGCTTTCACCCCAAGTAGTATCAAAAGTTATAGCTACCTTCTTTTCCTCTGTGTCTACACAGTATATAGGCATCTTTTTACCTCGAGAAAAGACTGCAAAAGTTCCCTTACTACTTATGGTCATTGTTAATATAGATGCAATAAGCAATAAGGCAACGCTTAAAAATACCTTTTTATGTTTTTTTACAAATTCCATATTTCCCCCTAAAATAATATTTCTATTCCATAAATAATATTCACATCTTTATGGTTATATTACATATAAAAGCTAATGAAATTATTGATAACAGATTCTATTTGCAGGGTTTCATAATAGAATTTTAACTTATACATGATTTCTTAATTATTAACTCTTAATTTCTAAGGACCCAAGCTATTTTTTAGAAAGCAAATGCAGTATTTTATGTAATGAGGAATATTTTAAAACTATGTTCTCTTTTATAGTAAAATATATTTAAAATAAAATTCTAATTAAAGTTGTTATTTTTTATGTTATAATAAGTATGAATTTAATTCATTCTAAAATTCAAAGGGGGATGAAATATGTTTGAAGATTCTCTGGATTTAGCAGAAAATAAACTTCTTCTGTTATATATATTTAATAAAATAAAGCTTCCAATTTCAAACATTCAAATTACTGAAATTGTTTTAGAAAATAATTTTATGAACTATTTTACGCTTCAGCAATACATAGTGGAATTAACTTCTTCAAATTTGTTAAGACATACACTTGAACATGAAAAAGACAGATTAGTTATAACAGATGATGGACAGAAGGTATTATCACTATTTGAAAATAGAATTTCAGAAAGTAAAATTGAGAAAGTAAATGACTATTTAGAAAGTAGCCTATCTAAAATAAAAAAAGAATTAACAGTTACTGCTGATTATACTATTGAAAACAAAAATAGCTACCTGGTTAATTTAATAGCTTCAGAAAATGACACAACACTTATCGATATTAAAATAAGTGTTGCATCAAATAAGCAAGCTCGTGAATTATGTTATAAATGGAAATCCAATTCATCAGAGCTTTATAATAAAATTATAAACATATTAGCTAGTGAATAAATTTACATAAGCTAATCACGAAAAATCAATTAACAATCATTCCCATGGGTTCTCCACTCATCGGAATGACTTTTTTACTTTCATCTATTTTATTTACTCTAATAAGAGAATTATTATATATATCACCTACATATATATACTTTTCATCTGTGGTTATGGCTTTTACCATTCCGCCTATACGAACTTTTTTAATCTCTTCATATTTATTTATATCTACTATACTTATACTTCCATCACCATAATTAGATACATAGCAGTATCGTCCATCACAATACATATCCATAGGAGCATTTCCTACAGGAATTTTATGAAGGATACTATTATTCCTTAAAGATATAATAGTCACACATCCCTTTCCACAATATCCTAAATTACTTTCACAAACTAATATATAATTACCATCTGATGACCATAGAGCTTTTGTAGGATATGCTCCTACGGATATATTTTTGATTTCTCCTCCCTTAGTTGCATCTATAATACTTAAATTATCACTATACATATTAGAAATTAATATCCTATTACTCTTTTTACAAATATCCAAGCTGTGAGGTGAACTTCCACAAGGTATTATTTCTACCACATTCTTAGCTTTAATATCAAAGCATACCACTGTATTAGAGTCTTCGCAAATTACATAAGCGTATTTGTCTAAAACAGAAGCCTCTGTACATCCACCGCCTAAGTAGAATTTTTCGCTAGTTCCCTCTTTATACAAAAAAGAAATAGAGCTATTGCTGTAATTCGAAGTTATGAGCATATCCTCGTATAGATATACTCCACGGGGTGATAATTTCTCACCTTCTGAATCCTTAATATATATGGACTCAACTTCTTCAAAATTATCTAACTCTATTTTCTCAATTCTATCTTTAGTGGCATTACACACATAAAGATACCTCACGTGAATCACCTCCTCACAATATACTATGAGGAGGTGATAATTTATGCTACGATTAAAAAGTCATGATTTTCCAAAAACCCTATAAAAAACTATTATTTAAAATTTCTTATAATCTTTCTCATGTCTCCTATCATATATAATGAACCAGATATTAATAATAAATCATCATCATTACAGTATGAAAGTGCCTTTTTATATGCTTCTTCATAACTATCTATGGCTTCACAGCTAACTCCTAGCTTTTCTATTTCTATCTTTAAGTCTTCTGCAAGCTCAGCCCTATCGCTATGTGGAGTCACTGAAATTATTCTTTCTGCCTTAGGTGCAATGGTTCCAATCATATCTTCAACCTGTTTATCTGCTAATATTCCAAGAATCAATATTAACTTATTATATTTAAAATATAAATCTATACTTTCTGTAAGTTTTTTAATTCCATCAATATTATGTGCCCCATCGATAACAACCAGTGGATTATTTTTCATAATTTCTAATCTTCCTGGCCATTGAACACTTTTTAAACCATTGATAATATTATCCTTACTTATTTTTGCTCCTAAATTCATAAGCTCTCTAGCAGCATAAACAACTACTGTAGAATTTAGTATTTGATGCTTGCCTAGCAATGATAGCTCATAACTATCAATATATTCATTCTTTAAATTAATTTGTTGAGTTTTAATTTCTTTTCCTTCTAATGTGTTAGAAGTTACTGCAACATATTCTGAAATATCTCTAGGAACCTTTATAAGTTTAGAATTTTTTTCCTTACAAGTTTTCTCTATAACATCTTCTGCCACTTCTTCCTGTGGAAACAATACAACTGGAACCTTTTCCTTTATTATTCCTGCTTTTTCATAAGCTATTTTATCTAAAGTATCTCCTAATATTTGAGTATGGTCTAAACTTATAGAAGAAATAATACTTAAAATAGGAGTTATAACATTTGTAGAATCTAATCTACCACCTAATCCTACTTCTATTACTGCATAATCTATATTTTTTTTATAAAAATACAAAAGTCCTGCACAGGTTATTATTTCAAATTCTGTAGGGTTAATATATCCTAAGTCTACAACTTTAGAAACAGCCTTCGATACCTCCGTTACTACTTCTGCTAACTCTTCTTTAGGAATATTAGTTCTATTAATTTGTATTCTTTCCTCAAATTCCTCTATGTACGGCGATGTATAACTCCCTACATTATATCCCGCATCCATAAGTATAGAAGTAAGCATAGCAGTAGTTGACCCTTTTCCATTTGTCCCCGCCACATGTATAGTTTTTATATGTTTATGTGGGTTTCCTAAAAGCTCTAATATTTTTTCTGTTCTATCAAGACCATATTTGCTACCGAACTTCGCAGTTTCCTTTATATATTTAATCGCCTCATCGTAATTCATGTATTAACCCCCTAATATAAAATATCTTATTATATTTTACATTAGCTTTACCATATACTCAACTTTAATAATGTATTAATTAAATAAATTTATAAATTAAATAATAGGTTAAGATATCTATATTAAAATATTATGTATAGTTAAAAGACTATGCTACATAATCCTTGTACAATTTTACATTTTTTCATATACTGTAACTTTGTTTCTTCCAGTTTTCTTACTATAGTATAAAGCTTTATCTGCTAAGGAAATTAACTCATCAATAGTTTTTCCACTTCCACTATCTACAGCCCCAAAACTTGCAGTTACACTAACTTCTTCAGATTTTTCATTTCCTATTTTATATCTTGAAAGATTATCTCTTATATTGTTTAATCTCTCATATATTCCACTACTTTCTGCATTATTAAAATATACTATAAATTCTTCTCCACCCCATCTATATATTTCATCATATTCCTTTATACTCTTTTTGATAAACTGACTTACTTCTTTCAAAACAACATCTCCAAAGTCATGGCCATAGGTATCATTGAACTTCTTAAAAAAGTCAATATCAAATAGTGCTAGTGTAAACTTTTTATTCGAATCAATTTGTTTTTGTAGATGCATTTTCATATAATTTCTGTTATATACTTGAGTTAAATTATCTTTCATTGCCATAGATGTTGTCTCATCATGGTAAATACAATTTTGAAGAGCTATAGCTATATTTTTTATAACCAATTTAAAAAATTCTAATTCAAATTGGTTTTCTTTATAATCCTCATGGTTTTCTATAAATATAGCTCCTATTTGTTTACCCTGCTGATTTAAAGCTATTAAATAAGAAAATTTAATCTTTCTTTTATTAGCAGATTTGTAGTTTAAATAACTTTCTGAAGATCTAATTTTGCCTGCTCCACTCATACTTTTTATAGCTTCATTACAATACTGCTCAATATCGGATATATATTGACTCTCCACATTTGAAGCTATATTTATTAGTTTATCCCTATCAATTAAAATACTACAATAATCTAATTTATAATTATTCCTAAGTATATTTACTATTGATAGCGCCGAACTTTCTAATGTAAATGTGGTATTGCTGTTTATTCCTGAATCTAATATGCTTCTCATTATATTGTTTTCTTTTGTTGAAAATGAACTTGTTCTCAGCTCATCTATTTTTTTATCATACTTTCTTTTCATAAACAGAAATGAGGTAATATAAATAAATAAAAATATTACTATTAAAAGAATATATTTAGCCATAATTCCCTCCCTAACAGCAAGAACTAATACTTTTTTAGTGTGTTATATTAGTTCTAAAATCATCTAAAGTACTTCTTTTGTTATTATAAAGAATAACATCACCTTCTGTATATTTGTTTGATTTTGGACCACCTTCAGCCTTCCACTGGTCAGGTATATATACATAAATTTGGTCTGTACTTAATGTTTCAATTCCGTTTTTATGTGCTATAATTTGAAAATTAATAAGTATTTCTCCATCTTCTAAAATATTTTCAGGTCTTGGAGAGTCACCTTTTTTTACAAATATAGCTGTTTGAGGTATAAGGTATTATAGGAATAGGTAAGGCTTTGATTTAATCTCCACCTTTTCCCCTCCTCCAAACCGTACATGAGAGTTTCCTACTCATACGGCTTTCCATCGATAATATATTTAATTAATAATACAATTTTCAGCCTTCAATCTATAATAATTTATTTTTTCTAACTGTTTTTTGTTAGGTCTTAAAATACTCATATATTTTCCTATTATTTCTTTCGTGGTTGCGTGTATAAGTTTATGAATTGGTTTTATTATATACACTAAATTTTTATATTCATCCGAACCGCCTTTTTCCTTTGGAATGATATGATGTATTTCCATATTGTTAGTTTCTAATATGTTTTTAGTAATACCACATAATCCATTTTGTCCAACATATAAAGATATCCTATTGTCATTATATTCTGTTGTCATTCCTTTTACAGGATTATTCATTATATGTTTTAGCATACGAATATTTATTTTCCCAAGTTTTTTATGTATTAATGCTCTACCATTTAGGGTATAACTATTAATTTCTTGGTTCATATTCATAGGTGGTTTGGTTTTTATAGCTTGTATTGGAAATAATACAATTTTGTATATGTATGATAATTTGTAATTATATTTACCATAAAATTTCATATATGTTTTGCTTTTCTCTCCATTTTTGCTATATAACTGTTTAAGCCTGTTATATGAGTATCGTTTGACTAAGAAAGCTATATCTTTAAAGTCTTTACTGACATCTGTTGCTACACAATAATACCCATGTAAACCTAGAATAGTTGAATTATATTCATTTATTGTTTGTTGATTTGGATATTTTTTAATTAAATTTATTCTATTCTTTATCTTGTTTACACAATTCCTTTTTGCTTTATCTGTTAATTTTGATTTACATACAAAATTTTTTCCTTTGGGTCTCACTCTTAGTTTTATTCCTAGAAAATTAGTATAATTTCTTCTAAGATTAGTTACTTTACTTTTTTCAGTATTAATTTCAAGATTTAATCTTTCCATTAACCATTTTCTAGTTGCATTAAAAACTTTATGTGCAGTTTTATAATCCCTACAGAATATTTTAAAGTCATCCGCATATCGTACAATAAACATTTCCTTTAGATTTGAATCTCCTTTTAAGGCTCTGAATTTGTTTCTATTTGTAGAGTATTCATATTCTGTTTTAAATCCTTCCCATTGACTATCTATCCACCAATCTAGTTCATTTAGAACTAGATTGGACAATAATGGACTTAATATTCCATCTTGTGGAGTTCCTTTTGTTGGTTTACCAAAACCTTTGATTTCTGCCTTTAGCATCTTTTTTATTACACTCAACAGGTTTTTGTCCCTAATTCCTTGTGTCCACATTTGTTTGATTAGTTTTCCATGGTCAACATTATCGAAGAATCCTTTCAAATCAATATCAACTGTATAATGCAGATTGTTAGCGTGTATGAATAGCATACATTTTGCTATAGCATGATGTGTATTTCTATTTGGTCTAAATCCATAACTATGTGGATGAAATTTTGCTTCGCATATAGGCTCTAATATTTGTTTAATACATTGTTGTATTATCCTATCTTCTATAGTTGGTATACCTAATGGTCTAGTTTTACCATTGTCTTTTGGTATCTCTACTCGCCTCACACTATGTGGCATAAAATTGTTAAGTCTATTTTGTATATAGTTTATTAATTTCTTAGTATCTTTTTCACCTATATCCAATATATTTTTTCCATTAATTCCACTAGTTTTGCTACCTTTATTCTTTTTTATGTTTCTGTATGCTAGTTTTATATTTTCTTCACTGCTTATCAATGACATCAAGTCTTTGAATATACAGTTATTTTTTGATTTTGCATATAAATCGTCAAATATTTCTTGTGTATCATAGTATTCATTATATCTAATTTTAGCTTTCTTTTTAGTTTTTCTTTGGTTGATTTCTGTCATTAGTCGGTTAATCACTCCCTAACGGAATTTTACCTCTCTTAGTCATACTCGAACCTAATGAATTAATTGATTATTAATTTGTATATTTCCGACTAGTGGCTATCCCTCCACCCTTTATTATCGGGGTTTCATAAGTACTGTGCCACCGCTCTCACGTTGATTAAGATATGTTATAATTATTTTTTTCTTTTTCCATATCAACACTTCCTAGATAATAAGCTCTCCATGTTCAACGCTTTCCACGTTCCAATAGTTCTATCCTTACATATATCCTTAGGTAGTTCCTATAAGCCTGTTTGCTTGATACTGCCTATAACAGTATAAGGTATTTCATAACGGAAAATTTTACTCTACCTCACAAACCCTACATTTGTAGTAACAACATTTCTATTGTTTCTGGTTTTAGACTCGTACATTCAGAACTTCGTCAGTTATATTTTATATAAAACATTCTTACCATAGATATTTTATGGACTACCGCCCTATCAATTACACTACTTATCGCTAAGTAGATTTCCTCAGCTTAAACTGTTAGGGTAATCTTCAGTCGACTTCACCTAGCTTATGACACTTCAATCCTTATTAATATCCATGCCACTAGGAGTATTATAGGAAGCATTTCAAGGCGTTACCCTATCATTCTACTTCTCAAACTATTAGTTCTACTAATAAAATATAATTATTTTAATTAGTGTCTAACCTTTTCAGTTAGAAACGTGTCGCACTACCATACCAATATTGTTCTTTACCATCCTTATATTGAACATCAGCAGGATATTTATGTTTCCATCCACCTATACCTAACCATTCTCTACCTTTGCATATTCGCACTGGCTTTTTAAGAATAAGTTCTGAAAGTTCTCCTATAGCAGTTTTCTTTCCCTTAACTTTCATATGAAGCTTTATTGTATCTTCATCACTTCCCATTTTTATAAAAGGATTATTATTAAGCTGATAATACATATCTACTGGAATTCTTTTATCATCTTTTACCCAATATAAGGTAGGTGTAATTACAATTTTATCTTCTTCCCTATATAAGTATTCACTGGTCACGTCAAAATAAAAGGCATATCCTTTTTTCATATCAGCATTTTTATATATAGGATTACTTGTATTATCAAGTGGTAATTTATCTGCTTTAAAATGTACTCCTGTAGGCTTAGTATCCTTCCAAAATACTTCTTGCCATTTAGGATCTCTAACATCTGTAACTTGAAAATCTCTTAGTTTTATAGGATCTTCATATGGTCCGAATACTTTATAAGTATAGTTACCTGCTGTATCCCATAGCTCTATATGAAGATACAAATTGTCTCCAACAGGTTTTTCTATTTCCTTTTTAATTCTTTCCTGGTATCTATCAGTATAAGTATATGGGCTTGTGTAGATTACTTCGTATTCTACATCATTCTTTTTATTTTCAAATGTCCATCCATACTGAATTTTAGCTACTCCTGAAAGATTATCAGAGGCTGTTAACTCTCCATAGAATCCGTCATCTATACCCTTTTTACTAGGTTTCCTTACAGCTCCATTTTCTACTGAAAATATTCCTGGCTTAATATTAAACTCTACCTCTGGATCTGTTCCATCAATATAATAGGTACTCTTACTATCTGCATTATCATTTGTAGCTCTATCAACTGCATTTACAGCAATTTTATACATTCCATCATGTAACATTACAGTTTTACTATAACTCTTTTCTGCATGTGGTAGGCTATCACTATTATTTCTACCATAATGGCTAGAGTCAGTAACATCTACACTACCATTTGCAAATCCTGAAAGGTCATCATCTACAGCTACCTTTACTGGATAAGGTACTGGATCTTTAACCCACTTTGATTGTGGATTATCAATATGAATTTCAGGCTTTGTCCAGTCTATATTATATAATCCTGATTGACCTTTTGGATCAGGTGGTGCATTAGGAATATCCATGCCTGAAAGAGTATCATGTCCATCAGGTGGTGAAGGCTCACTATATTCGGCTTGTCCCCATCTTCCTGTAGCTTCTAATTTTAGACCTTCTCCTTCTTTTTCAATATATACAGTTCCTCCATCACCTCCGAAACTTCCGTTGCCATCTCCTGTTACTGTAATGTTATCCAGTGGAAATCTAACATCAAATGTTTCAGAATGATCCATTTCTATTGGCGTTCCTGGAACTTGTACTTCAACTGGTGGATTTCCTACTAAAATTGTTTCAGGTTCACCTTCCTCATAGTGATGCCAAACAACACTCCCTTGTCCAATAGCAGGGTTTTCACCATCATATTTGACTTCTATAGGATATCTACCAGTACCCTCACCTGTCTTTCCTAAATTTACCCAATCGGTTTCGTTTGGATTGAATATTATTTTCCCACCATTAGGATCTGTAGTTACACCCCCATCACCTGGGTTACTTCCTTTAAGTATATAATAGAAGTGTACGTACCAATTTGTGGATATTGTTGTTATTTCGAAATTAATTGTTTGTGAATAGAACTTGTCTATATGATTATTAATAGCATCGTTTGGATTTCCTTGATTATGCTCAACTACTGCATACACAAATTCTAATCCCTCTTTTCTATCTTTTGGAGAAGATACAGTTATATTTTCACTTCCATCTACTTTGAATTTTTTGTCCTCCCTTCCGAAGAAATCCTTACCATTTTCTTGATTTTTAACAAATTTACCTGAGCTATCAAGTTCATTATTTACTATAGTAAGCATTACTTCGGCTTCTCCATATGACGGTTCAAACCAATAGTAAACTTCTACATCATTGTCTTTAACTTCAACTGTAACATTCTCTGAACTACTTTTACTACCACCTTTACCAATCGTAGAATATTTAAACTTCCAGTTAGGATTAGTTGGTGTAGGTGCAGCAGTTTCTACATTTACAGTGCTTCCGATAATCTCAACAGATTTCTGTTTAACATTGAAAATTTCACCTGTTCCAATTAGCACTCCATAATATTTTACAGTTCTAGTTTTAGAACTTGCTTTATAATAAAAAGTTACTTTCGACCGAGAGCCTTCCGTTACATGTACAACCGCGTCTTGAGGACTTTTTTTAATACCATCTTGAATTGCATATTGACAAACATACCCTGATACTGAAGCAGGACTTGCTGTCTCATCTACATAAGACTTTCCATCTAATTTTACTGGTTGTGTTCTAAATGGTGCTACATGCTGTCCTGTATCTATATCAAGATATTCTATGTCTATATAACCAAAGTCATCTGAAGCAAACACCTGAGTAGTTCCGAAAATATTTATTAAAAATACTAAGGATAAAACTAAAAACAAAAATTTTGACCTTTTTTTCACGTTTCTAGTCAACCCCTTTTAATTTTTTCTCTGCTCCATCCTTAACTATAGCTTTTCCACCAACTAAATAAACATTTTTAGTATCCCTATATTGGTCTAATAAATTCTTTTTAAGATTCCCACTAGCATCATTTTTAAAAGTTTCTTTTAGATTATCTCCTGTAAAAACAACCGGCATATTTAGTTTGGCGGCTAAAGCTCCACCAGCTAGGGCATCTGGAAAATTTTCACCTGTAGCCATCATCACATTATCATCATTTCTTAGCATAGCTTCATTCAGATTATTTATCCCAAGATTTGAAGTATATTTATTTTCATTTGCTCCATGCATATAACAATTAGGAAGATTCTCTAAAAAATCCTCATTAAAGTACGGTAAAAAAGAATATATTCCTAATTTTTCTGTAGGGATTTCTTTATAGTTTTGACCTTCTGCTGCTTTATCTATAAGTTCTCTTAACCCTTTAACATCATCTATTTTTACTTCATTTGAAGGTAACAATACTATAGCTGTATCATTACGTCCTGACATTCCTGCTAATGTTAAAGCATCAGTAAATCTATATCCATCTACTAAAAATATAGATTTATATTTGTATCCTGTAAAATCTATTGGTGCATTTGCTAAACGATAATCTAAAACCTTATTTGCTATTTTTAAAGATGTTTGGTATCTATTCTCTCCTGCTAATCTTTCTACTGTAATTCCCATTGATTTAAGTTTATTTTCTACATTTTGAGAAACTACACCAGTCCCGCCTACTATAAATACTTTTTTGATTTTAAGCTTTTTAAGTTGTACCTCTGTTTTAATATTTAACTTATCTTTTTCAGTTAAAAGTAATGGTGCATTATAAATCTTAGATAATGGTGCTGAAGCTATTGAGTCTGGATAATCAAATGCGTTTGCAAGAACTACATTTTCTACCTTCTCATTATTTTTGTCTGATAATCTTTTAAATTCATTTGATACTGATATTGCAGTCTCAAATCTATCTTTCCCCTCTAATCTTTTTATATTGTATCCATAGGATGACTTAGTAAATCCATCATTTGCTTCTGCCTTTACTTCTGGAGCAAATCCTAATAAAGACACTCCTAAAAGTCCTAATGCTATTAATTTAGTAAAATTTTTTTTATTTAACATAACATATCCCTCTCATTTCTCTCTATTTTATATATCCCAATCTAATTACATAAAGGATGGGGATAATAACCATTTTTACAAGCATCAATAGGACTATCAAATATTACATCTGAATTAGTTTTATTATTACATTTGTCAGTATGATAATATTTGACTCCACTTTCTTCGTTTCCATAAACATTATGATTTCTTACTACTCTAGCTACACCAAAGCCATAGGTATTATAAAGCTCAATTCCATTAAGCGGCAGCCCTTGAAAAAAAGCTATAAAAGTTATATCATTAATTGCTTTTTCATCTATTAGTGGTAGTTTAAGAGTATAACCCCATCCATTCTTTAATGCTATCTCATTATTTAAACTACTATAATATTCTAAGTCCTTTCTTATGGAATCAACTATTATTTGCCTTCGCATTTGATCAAATTTATCACTAAAAAGCATATTTTTATATTTATCTTTAAATTCTTCTTGTTTACCTTGTAATTTTTCATTTGTATTCATATCTGTAACATAAACAAAATCATCTAATGTAAGGTTAACTTTTATATTATTCTTATTATCGTAATATAAAAATTCTTTTTTAGGTTGCCATATTTCTTTAACTTTGTTTTTACCATTTTCAATAACTTCTGTCCAAGTATTTATATAGTACCCATCATAGCCTACAGTTAACTTTATAGGCACTTTATCTAAAAAAGCCTGCTGCTTCATATAGTCGTTTTCAATATTAAGATTTAAAAACATACTCTGATAAAATCTCCATAGAGCTTTATCTAAATTTAAATTAGTAGTTTTAAAATTTATATTTTTTCCTTCTCCTAAAGTTTCTATTGATTCATTATCTATTGGATCTAATAATGTCTTTGCTGAGTCTTTTACTGCATTATCAATTATTTCGTTGTATCTTACTTTCAACGCTTCTGATTCTATCATTCTCTTTTGTTTAACTCCAACTGGAATTGATACAACTCCTATAACTATTAAAATAACCACAAATAAATCAGTTAATTTCATTTTCTACCATCCCCCCGTATGTGGAGAATATTAATGTATTATTTTCCTTAGTTCCACCCATTACATTCCAAAGTACCCTACTTCCTCTAGTGCCTTTATCTCTAACAGTTACAGTAAAATCATCACCGATTCTCATCAAATATCTTTTGTCCTTGTTATAAATTTCATTTAATATTTCATTTTCATTATGTTTAAAATATTCAATACTATAAGGCTTTTCAGGTGTATATTCTTTTAAATCTTCACTTAATGGATAATATTTAATACTCCTGTGAAGCATCTCTACGTCATAAATCCTGCCCGTATTTGTAAGTTCCCTCATAAAACTATCATACATTTCTCTATCTATATAACCTCTAGTTCTTACTTCCTTCTGAAATCTATTATTAATTACATTTACCTGGTTATATACCATTCTATCTATAATCCAAAACATATCATAAGTAATCATCACCATTAAAATTACAGCAATAATTATACTAACTACCTTGGAAATCGAATTGTTCATAAATCCTCCTTATAAATTTCCCTCACTTTTAAAGTGAGGGAAGTAAATTATAAAGCTATTCTTGTGTTAATTTAATTTTGTTAACTGTATCATTATCTGTCTTTTCTAATTTAGATTTAAACTTTCCCGTAGGTTCAATATAATCAGATTTACTAATATCAGTTATATTATAAGATGTAGCTGAATTATAGCTTGTTGTGGTTTTTTTTGTGGAAACCGAAACCGTAAAATTGCTGTCAGCATAAAGCCTTATGGCATTTATAGCTTGTGTTCCTGAAACTGTTGTTCCATCATATTCAGTATATTTGGAATTACTTATGGTTTGAGTTATATCATTAAGACTCGTATCTGCAGATTTGGTCATATTATTTGCTTTTCCATAGAAGGAAAGTCCCATAGCTATAATTCCTACTGTTATTAAAATTCCTACAGCAAACATAATTGCTTTTTTAATATTATCCATTATATTGTCCCCCTCAAATCTTAAAATTGTTTAATATATTGTCTAATTCTATATAGCTTGTCCACACCAATGGCAAAACAAAGTAAATTACTACAGTAACATACATTGGAATAAATCCCAAAAGTTCTCCCAAACTTACTCTTTCATGGACTATTCTTTTATTAAGCTCTTTTCTTTCTTCTTCAAAAAATTCTCTTTCACTTTCTAATGATTCAAATGCTTCCCATAATTTTATTTTTTCACTTATAATTAAATTATCAATAATCTTATTAAATGGCTTATATTTTACATCTTCCTTTAATTGCTCTAAAGCTTCAACAATCCCATTTTGTAAATTATTTTGGCACTTTCTTATAGGATTTTTAAATACATCTGAAAATCTCTCCATCCATTCAAGTATCATTTCAATAGAAGCTTTTTCATGATGCATTAAAAGTAATATAATTGTATAAAATTGAAAAACCTCAGTATCCATATCAGCTTGCCTAAGCTTTTTTTGAAATTTTAGTACCCATATAGGTATATCTGTAGCAAAAAATCCTACTACTATTGCTAAAATGATGTGATACCACTTAAAATATTGATTATTTAAGTAATTTAACTTATTTTCAACTCTTATAATAGCCTCCTTTAATATCTCGTCATCATCAATTCCATACTCCCTCATATATTTGATTAAATTTTTTGTTGTAGTTTTATATATTTTATCTTCATTTTTAACTTTAGCTATAATTTCACTATCAAATTTTCCTACATCCACTTGATCTTTCCCAATAACTATCACATTATTAAAAGAAGGAGTTATAAATCTATAAGAAGAGTTATTTAAAACATTGTCTATATGGATTCTTTGCAAAGCTACAACTGATATAATAACAAAAATAAAACCTAAAAGTCCTGAAATTATTCTTCTAAGATATAACCACTCAATAGTTAAATAGCTTCCCGCTTGTTGTAATAGATTTATTGCTTTATGATGATAGCTTGAATTTGGTTTAGGCATTGATATGTGAACTATTCTTTCTATAGGTTTAATTTTTAATAAGGCTTTTTCCCAACTTTTTTCTTTTACTGTTAGCTTAATTTGTTTATCATTATATTTTTCCAATTGTCTTAATCCAATAAAACATACTAAAGCAACAGTTAATATAATTATTCTAGCTATAATATCCAAAGAACTATTATAAAAAAAATTGGCCTGAGGAAAATTATTTTTCATCCATTTTTCCATTATATTAGGGAATATTATTGGAATTAAAGATATTCCTGTAAGAGCTTTTAACCAATAACGAAGCTGATCTCTTTTTAAAATTTCTAGCATTACTTCTTTCATAATATAATTCATATTTTTTATGAATACTGACATTCCATTTATTCTTTTATCTCCATATTCATTTGTTAAGAAAATGTATCCTGCTACAATTTTCAAGTACTTATTAGAACATTCCTCATAATAATTTTGTAGTGCATCTTCATCCTCAATAGCTTCATACATTTTCTTTCCCTGTACTGCCATAAGTGGTGCTGCCTTATTTATAGATTCATACATAGCTTCGCTAACTGCACTTTTAATATGAAATTGGTGTTTTAAATCTCTAATAAACTCAATTAATTCTTTTAAAAGCTTCGTATCATCTCCTATAAGTTTATCTATTGATATAGTTTTTAAATAATAAGATATAAAAAGCAATACACAAGTTATATATAGATTTTTACCATAGATAATATATAATGTTATAAATACACTTAGGGTCATAAACCATCCTAGAAGATAATAAACTATGGCTTTGTATCTCAATATATATTCATTGCTATCACTATTTGCATATAGTGATTTTTTTATATTTAATATTGAATTGCCTATTATAGGAATTGTAACTAATACATCATATGCTTTAAGAAATAACTTATATTTTTTAACATTATTTTTTTTATTTTTGTTAGAATTAGATTTTGTAATTAAATATATCGGTATCCAAACTGCTAATATAGCTAATACCATACATAGTATTATTAAATAATTTTTTAGCATAGAATTTATGTTACCTCCTCATTAAAAAATTCTTCAATAAACTTTTTAAAGGATTCCCTATCTTCTTTTAACATATTTTTATACATTTCTCTTATTCTTTCTTCACTGATGCTATTTTTAAACTCATATTTAGCTTTATCTATGTTATATTCAACTATATTAACAGCTCTATACTTCTTCTTCATAGTTATCTTTTCAAAAAACTCTACAGTAGTTTTCATAAAAGCATTTAATTTTTCATTCATGTTACCATAACTTTGAAAATCCATTGAAAAATTTTCTTCTTCAACAGGGATGCATTCTGTAATTCTTTCTATATATCTTTGTCCTTCTGCGGTGATTTCTAGATGAATATCAAAATCTAAAACACTTATAATTTGTTCTTCTGCGACACTTTCATTGGTGAACATATTAATATTTAATAAGGAATTTCTTAATGATTTAACTAAGTCTGAAAATTTTTTAGCATGATGAGTAAATAATGTAAATTTGCTTGCTACTTGTGCAACTTTAACGATGTATTTTACATCTGAGTCTTCAGCAACTTCTCCAACTATTGTTACTAATCCATTGGTTTTCTTTAATACATCCAAAGCCCTATCTCCTGATATATCTGGTGTTTCTTGTATAGTTACAATATTCCTATTAGGCATTTTTATTCTTAAATGAGTTTCAAAAAATTTTTCAGCAACTCTTAAGGTGTATGTAGGTAATATCTCTCTAACGAGTCCTATTAAAAGAGTTGTCTTACCACTTCCTTGTTGGCCGGTTATTGAAATATTAGTACAACCTTTTATCATATATTTACTTAGCTCTATTACTTTCTCTGCATTTCCACCTTTTATGATTTCTTTTAAATTGCCATCAACATCATATTTACGTATAAAACAAACCCAGCTTTCACAAAATGGTGGTCTAAACACAACAACCCTACAATTATCAGCAGTTGTATTAAATATATAACCATCCGATTGAGAAAATTGACCTGGATTATTAAATTTATATGAGTTTTTACACACTCTTTCAAGCTCTTTATAGCTTCCAAAGCTCATAAAATTTAGATGTATTTCTTTACCTTCATAATAGAGCCAGATGCTATCATAACTTTTTGGTATATATTCTAGCCTGCTTCTTAAAGAACTTAAATCTATTTGTGAATTTGATAAAAAGTCTTCTGGTATTCCTGAAACGCCTAAAGATAGGCCATTGACTCTCATGTCTCTAATTTCATCAATTACACCTAATCCTTTATAAATTGAATAAACTCTTTGGGTTATAATTTTTAATTTATCTTCAAAACATAATTCTATGCTTTCTTTGTTAAATATAAGCTCTATATCATTATGTGAAATAAAATACATTCGCTCTTCTTCCCAATATCTTAAGGTATCCAAATTATATTCCTTTATTAATATCTTTAAGCCGTTGTATCCATATCTCTTTTTATAATGATGCAATATTATTTCAAACTTATCTTGTATTGTAAGGCTTGTAGCTTTATTAAAATTAATTATAAAGTTTATATTTTCTTCATTAATCCCATACACTTTTGTTATTAAATCTTCTATATAACTTTTTACAAATTCTTTAGCACCTAAATCACCTATTCCGCATCTTTTTAAGCATTGATTAAGCTTTTCCTTTCTTACTTTCTTTTTCTCATATTCTTCTATAGTTAAATTCCTTTCCTCAATAGTATTTTTTAAAAGCTCATCTATTGTATCTCTTATAAAAATCTTTACATTCTCTATCTTATATCTTTGCATATCCCTATTATCTTTTAACATATCTCCACCTATGAACTCATTCCTAAAAGTAATTTAAATTGCTTTAATATTCCGTAATGTTCTATTGGCTTTTCTAAATTTTCAATATCAGTATTAATATTTTCTAATATATTATTGCATAGCATTTCTACCTCTTTAAAAAATAAATAATTATTACTATTACTTTTCACTTTCCTATTTGAAAGAAAAAAATTTAATACACTATGGTTATTATTAGAATCCATGAATTCCGAACTATATGGTATACAATATATGTTATCCTTATAGTTATAAACCTTTTTTACATATCTACTACTACACTTACTATTAAAATCATATCTACCTAAAGCTATAATAATCTTTTTACTTTCTAAAACTTCTTTCAATTCCTTTTTATTAAAGTACTCTCTTATAACTCTTTCATTTTGAGACAAATTTACAACTATAATATCTGATTGTTTTAGAACTTTATTAGTTATATCATTTTCCATTCCAGAATTTAAATCTACTAGAACTAAATCATAAGCTTCATTAGCACAATCTAAAATCTTTATAATGCTATTAGACATGTCCTCAAATAGTTCTTTTTTGCATTTACTACTTCCGGTTAGAATATCTAATCTATTATCAATTAATGTTTTAGTATAGCTACTAAATTCATTAGAGCTTAATCTACCTGATTTACTTAGTCTTTCAATAGAATCTATTCCTATATCATCAAAATTAATGGAGCTTTTATTTTCGCTGTCACTAAAAAATGCATTTTCCATATTAGATTTACTATATTGAGTATGGGTAAGTAATATTTTAAAATCATAATTCATTGCTATATAAATGGCTGTAGCTATAGTATTTGAAGTTACTCCTGCTTGTCCATGATAATTACTCCAAAATGCTATTTGCATCTCTAAACCCGCCTTTCACTGGTTATCTTTTTAAATGTTTTACTATCCACAAAAGTAATTATATTAGTGAGCTCATACATTGCCTTTTTGAAATACTCTGAATATCCTTTGAGTGATATTTTTCCATCTAATTTATTTTCATAGCTCCATATTAAATCTTCTTCTAAAAATGGAATTTCTACGTCTTCATTATTTAAGACTGCTATTTTATTATTCAAACTAGAGAGTAACTCCTCTAATAAATACCTTTTGTCATATCTACTATCAACAATTTGATTAAATATAAAATGGAGTTTAGTAGAATTTATATTTAGTTCCTTTAAAATTTTTTTGTTTCTTATTAGTTTATCCTTATCACTATTCTGAGTGATAAAAATCCTGCTACTTTCTTTTACCAATCTATTATCCACTACCCCATCAACTTCAATAAATATATAATTATATTTATTTAGTTCTACATTTTCTAATAAAATTTTATAATCTATATCTAACCTATTACAGTTTAAAGGATTATCAACTAATATCGATATTTCCTCCCTAATAATTGGATTAAATTCTGTTAAGGACACCTCACTTTCTACATCAGTATTATATTCAAAATAGTTAAATATCCCCTGACTATTAGTTGTATCTATAACTAATATAATATTACCTAACTTAGCTAATATTTTAGCTAATATGATCATTGTATGACTTCTACCTGTACCATTTGCCCCTATAAATAAACTGATATCCATATTCCTGTTCCTCCTACTCTATAAACATAGGTTTAAACTCATCTTTTGATTTATCACTATGATTTTTAGTGATATCTATCTCTTCCTTATTGTTTCCATTATTATTTTCTTGATTTATTCTGTTTTTTAACTCTTCCTGCGAACTTCTAATTACATTAGGATCCTTTTCTATAATCTCTTTTACGTTTTTATTTATTTCATAAGTAATTTTAGCTGGCGGCTGATTTTCTGGATCTACATATATAGTTGTATATAATACTGCTCCCGTTAATGATGCTAATACTGTAGAATTGTTAATATAATTTCTTTCCTTTTCTGTAATATTAGTTATCATTATTCCATCATTTCTATCAAGTATTTTTTTCTTGGAAGCCACTACAAAATCACTACCATCCTTTTTTCTATATCTTATATCTATAAAATTTCCTGGTTGTAAATTTACATTAAGTAAAATGTGATCAAAATCTTGCTTTCTTAGATCTGTAGTTAGAATATCTTCTCTTTCTAGTAACATTGAATTAGTCACTATTGTATTAGCCTTTAAATTCATTCTGGCTACTTTATCTTCTATTTCTTCTCTATCTTTTAAAATATCTGTGGGTAATAATTCTTTATCATAGGTTACCGTCTTAATCATATCTTCTGTTATTAATTCTCCTTGATTAATATCCTTATTTAGTGCTATAATACCCATTTGATTCTCTTTCTTCGATAAATCAGCTAACAATTTAGATTTTTCTGACTTTTTCACTTCTGGGATTATATAAAATTGGTATACTATAACTACACCAATTGCAATTATAAAACTTACTATTAGTCCTTTTTTAAAACTTCTTTTAATTTGTTGTTCCTTAGTTAAATAAGTCTTTTTTAACATAACTACTCCCTTCTTGTACTACTTTCTAAATAGTTTCTGAAATAAAGTCTTCTTTTTCCCCTTAGACTTTAAACTATTCATTAATTCATCCATATCATTTTTAAATTTTTCATCTTTGCTAGAGATATAAGGACAAGTATTTGTAAACATCATATCCGTAGCAGCTGCTCCACAATTTTTTATAGTTACTATATCCTTAAAATTCAACTTCATATTTTTAATAAATCTTATGGTATTTTTTAATTCTGATCCTTCATAAAATATGTTGTTTAATACTACAACAGTTTTTCGAGGATTAAATATATCATTTATTTTTTTAACCATTCTTTCATTCAAATTGTAATGCATGTTATCATTATCAAAAATAAATAATATAGAAGAACTGTATGATATAGCTGATTTTAATAAATCATTTATTTCTGAATTACAATCTATAATTGTAATTTGACTATCAGCTTGTACTAAGTTCAAAATTTTGAGAAACTCTTCATTATTCAACTCTTCTTCACTACATAATTCACTTGTAAATATTCTAAGATTTTCATTAACATAATAAGCCTTGTCCAGAATTTTATTAAAGTTTTTGACTTTACTTACATGTTTTAAAGCACTTTCTTCTTCCCCATCTATTGAATAGTAGATATTAGCACTATATCCTTTATCTAAATTTATAACTGAAGTATTGTATCCTCTGCTGGCAAAACCATGTGCTACATTCCAAGTAATAAATGATTTCCCATTACTACAGCTAGACACAACTGCTATAGTTGCAGTATCTATTACTTCAATTTCTACTTCTCTTTCTACTTCCTTTTCAATAATAATAGGTTTTTCTACTTCAATTATTTTTTCAACTATTTTCTCAACTTCTTTAATTTCAATCTTAGGCTCATTTTCAACAGAAGGCCTATCTAAATAGACATATTTAATCTCTGGTTCACTTTTTTTATTTGTGCCTTTATTTTCTTCTAATTTAGATATTTTTATTTTCACTTCATTTATAGCATCATTCAATTTATTGGCTAAATCTTGAAAATCTCCCTTGAATAAAACTATACAAATTTCACTTCTTTTTAGTAAATCCAAAGCCTGTTCATACCACGATATTCTAATATCTACAATAGCTATATCATAATCACATATAACCATCTTTTCTTGAAGATTTTCTAATGATGTTATTTGCTCTTCAAAATCAATAGAATTAAACTCTGACTTTATTCTCCTATAACTATCTTCCGATTTTATTAAAGGTATAATTTTTAACATAAACTTCTCCTTTAAGTAAATTACATTATTTCAAATTGTAAATAATCTTTTTGTATAAGCTTAATCTACTATTTCAAATGTATTTATGTTATTTCTTATCTCTAAGTCATATTACTTTTATATTTATACTGTCTCTACACACTTTTACAAAAGTTATCCTCTTTAATTTCTTCATTTTCTTCTATAGTTTTTAAATCAAATATTTCTTTACTTTCGCAAAGATTATATTCCCAATATTTATATTGAACTTTATTGAGTAGTATAGGATTTTTAGCTCTCTGCCTTATTATCATTTTTTTATTATCTAATCTCATACATTCATCAATCATTAGCAAATTTCTTTGCTGATAGTTTTCACTACCGGATTTTTCATTAATGCTAAATAGCCCACCTTCACTCTTTTGAGATAATCCTTGAACTTTAATAGTTGTGTTTCCTAAACTATCACTACAATACTTTGCTGTAAATTGATCGTTCACCCCTAAGTAAACATGGGTATCACACATGGACATGATATCTTCAAAGCCTTTATCACCATAACGATCTTTCATTTGTGAAAGTGATTGCCATATCATCATAGGATATATTCGTCTTCCTCTCATAGTTCCAAGCATTTCTTGAATTCCTGGAATTTTTCCTATGTTAGCCATTTCCTCTAGTAAAAAATATACTGGAAATTCCAGCTTATTTTTAGTATTATAAGCTGTTTTATATAGCTGCTTAAATAAGGTATTTACTACTACATTTATAATCGGTGCAAAAGTTCTATCGCTATCAGGAATTAAAATAAATAAAGTTATAGGTTTATCCTTCATTGTCCCTATTTCGCCTATATCTACGGTAGTTCTACTTGTTATATTTTGTATTCCTTTTATTGAAAATAATTTTAATTTTTCGGATAATCCTCCTAATATATTGGATCTAGTTCTTTCACTTTCAGCTAACATTAAAAAGTTATTCCAAAGTTGTCTTGCTGCTCCTTTTATATTGTTATCCTCAAAAAAATATCTAGCATTATCTATATCACTGACATCTTCACTAGTTAATATTTGAGCAATCTCTGAAAAAGTTTGCTTTTCTTTTGGGTAAGCTTGTTTTACAAAACCTATAAGAGCTGCTAATAACTGAGCTTCTTGATTGTTCCAAAAGGCCATATCACCACTAGATTTGTCTCCATTAGAACTTTCAACAGAATCAATATATCCTTTTGCTATTTCCATTAGTGATTTATCATCATTTATAAAATCTAAAGGATTTAGGCAATCACCATATGTTAAGTGTATAAAATCAAGAACTTTAACATCATATCCATTTTTCTCTAAATAATCTGCGGTAAGGGAATATAATTCACTTTTAGGATCTGTTATTATAATATCTGCTTTTTCTTTTTTATCCTTATATACATTACATATATGAAATATATTGTTTAATACAAATCCCGTAGTTTTATTTGAACCTGGTGGCCCAATTACTACTTGCTGCATATTTAGCTCACCATTTACAGGATGATAGGCCGCTCTCATACCAATATCATAAGTTTTATTCTTTTCTATAGTTCCTAAAAACCAACCTAAATTATCTTTATAATAGTTATCTTTAATTTCTTTATCACTTTGCCATCTACTTGTACCATGAGATCCATAACCTTCAAATTGTTCAAATTTGTCTTTAACCTTAAACAATCCTAATCTATTGATAATGTAAGAAATCAAAAATATAATAATTACAACCAGTCCTAATCCATTAATTGGATTTTTTAAGTTTAGAAAGCTTCTATAGGTTTCTAAACTTAAAATTATCGCTTTTATGTAGTTACTTGGAAATAAAGAGAAATCAAATCTGTATAATTCTATTGTTTCTCTAAAAATTCTAGCTAGAATAGGAATACCAATACATAATATAGCAAATAAAATTGAAAATATTATCAGCCCTTTTTTCTCTTTCATAACTTCCCCCTTAATGTATAAATTCATTAACAACTATTTCCTGATATGACCCTTTACTACATTATAATTTAAAATTCTTGAAATTAAGTAATATTATACCATTAAATCCACATTATTTCAATAAATTGTCGATATAATAAAATATAGAGATATGGCAGTCGAAATTGAAGTCATTTTAAAAGAGCTTAAAAATGAAAAATTATAAAAATAGAACTAATCTGTCTTTTTACTCTTACGAATAGACCAAAAGCAATCTGAATAATTCAAAATTGTTAAAGATAAAAAAGCTAGAGAACTATTAATCTCTCTAGCTTTATTTATGGTGTACTAGCAAAATTCTGAATTAATACCTTTGGATTCGAATCTATATACTTAAAACTTTCTACATTTTGCTGAAACTTATATATCAATACCTTAAACAATATATAATTCTAATAGAGTTCAGGCATTTTTAGATATATTCTTAAAGATTGCTTACAATACAAGCTCTTAAATAGTGATAGGAAAAATGGGAAAACTCTCCTACATGGTTAGCCACTATTTTACAAAATATATCCTCAAAAGACCTACAGTGCCGTTACACTGTAGGTCTTTTATATACTTATGACATATATCAAAGTCTTATGCTTTCTGTATTTTATAATGCTTTTAGTTAACTATATTTACTATATAAAAAATTTAATATTAGATATACTTTAACTTTATATATTAATTAATCTAACCCCAAACCTTTTCTCTTATTTAATATATGTTTCTCAATATTATTAGCTACTTCTCTTGGGTCATCACCTAATGCAATTTTACCACCTGTTAATCCCTCTACATCTTCAGTAAGTAGTTTTACAAGTTGTTTTGCACCTGTTAAAAATGGAGTTGGAGATAAATGTGTATAGGCCCCATAAGCTACAGCAAATACACCATCTATGGTAGCTTTTTGCTCCATCCACTCAGGAGCTGTTACAGCAATAGGAAGCTCTGGTATATCAACATCAAGATGGTTAGCCAGTTCTGTAACAAGCATAGATATTCTTCCTGTATCAGTGCAGGTTCCAAAACTTAAAACTGGAGGAATTTTCAGCCCATTACATACTTCTTTTAGTCCTTCACCAGCCATATTTATTGCATCTAAATTACATAGTCCTGCTACTTCAAGTGCATGATTACCACATCCACCTGCTACAACTAAGATGTCTTTTTTAATCAATTCTTTTACTAAATTAATTGTGTTCCAATCTTGAGGACCATTTCTTAAAGTGGAACAATTGGCTAAAGCTACTATTCCTTTAATTTTACCTGCTGCAATAACATCTACTAATGGATCTAATCTATTTCCTAAAGCTTTTACAACAGCTTCAGTAGAAAATCCTGCTATTGCCTTCTGTTTCATTTTAGGAACCTTAGGCACAATATTGTCTTTTCTTTTTTTAAAGTTTTCTATCGCTAGATCTATTAGTTTATCCGCCATTTCATCTACTTTTGAAGGACTATAAGGAATCATATGATTTAGCCCAGGAATACCAATGATAGTACTTACTCCTACTAATGTTACTTGGTATTTTTCAGCATAATGATCTATTGCAGGTGGAGAGCAGTTTTCCTCCATTGCCAAAACATCAACTGTACCAGTAGCCAAAAGTGGCTCTATTGCTAACCAGTTCCCCATAAGCCCTACAAATACATCATCTACTTCAAATCTTTGCAATAATTCCTGACCTGTTTCAATTGAGCCAACTATTCTAAGCCCTTTTGCACCAGCTGCTTTTGCTCTCTCCTGTACTTCCTGCATCTTTGCCTTTTGTAGAGTAGCTACCCCAGGCCAAGGTTGATGCCCATTAAATACAATATTTACGTATTCTGGGTCCATAATTCCTAAATCAACATCTACCTCATGGGGAGTAGGAGTTCCAAATAATATATCCTGCACCATTTCAAGGCCTATTTGTGCTGTATAAATAGTGGCTAACCCTAAACTTAATGATTTTTTTGCTAGAGATACATAATCTCCGTCAACATTTGTTAGACAGCTTGCTACTGCATTTTGTTCTTCATGAACTACCCCTGAAGGATATATTCCAAGATCTTTCCAAACCTTTTTTCTCTTTCTTGGTGCAAATACATCTACCATAACACTCGGTTCTTCAATATCCTTACCCATTTCAGCTTCTAAAAAATTAGCTAAGTCTATAGCCATTTTATTAATATCTTGATTTGTATTAATTCCAACCTTGTCACACATCCATCTAAGCTTATCTACATCTTTAATTGTGAATGGAGTTTTTCCTTCTCCAGTTGCCCTTAATGTTCTAAAAGCTTCATAGGCATGGTGTCCATATGTACCAGCTCCCATAATATTTCTTAATAACATATTTCTCATTGCCATGGCATCTGGCCCAATACCACAAACACCTTTACCCTGTTCCCCTTTAAGATTAATTCTACATGGGCCGTGAGAGCATAATTGGCAACTTAATCCCTCTAGGCAAAACTTACATCTAATTTTTTCTTGAGATGCCCATCTATCAAATACGTTTGACATGCCATCTTCTCTAATCCTTATTAGCATTTCTTCTACAGAATCGTGATAACTAACACGTCCTTCAGTTTTTTCTAATATAGTTTCACTCATTTTAATATACCTCCTATCCTTTATTTACAGCTTAATAAAATATTTAATTCCATACCTTCCTTTGCTTTTATGCTAAACCTTTAATTTACATATATAATTAGGTTTATATTAATTTACTATTTACAAAACAAAAGGAGCTCTACAATATCTTAAATAAAGTTTCACTTCTAATAATCACCCCTATTGTTCTATTATTATTTATAAATGGTTTTTTATACCTTTTTGCATTAATATGTTCATCTACTAAAATATCTGTAAATTTCTNNATATCTATAATATTTTAGGATGTAAAAATTATAGATTTTATAGATGATAAAGATATAGATTTAAGTAGTTTAACAACACCAAAGGTAGATATATCTTTATTAAGTAAAGTTATAGGTGAAGTAACTAATCCTCAACTTAAATAACTGTTAACTAGTCAGCTTAATTCTTGCATTAATAATCATTTTAAATTATCTAATATAGTAATAAGCAGAGGATGTTATCCTGCTTATGCTACTCCACAAAAACAACTTAAAAATGATTTGGCTAAAGCTGAGAAAATTATTAAAAATGCTTTTTTATTTGGCAGTTTTAATAAAAAAGCCATGAGTTAATCTAAAGTAACTCATGGCTTTAAAATATTTCGTATAATTAAGTACTAATTACATTGTAGTAAATCTATGATTTTTAATTAATAAACATTTCTACATCTTGCAAATATATCTTTATTTATATTTAGAAAAGTTCTATTATAAACTCTTATATTTTTCTATATTTGTTTTATATAAATTTGATAAATACTTCTCTGGCTCAGGCATAGGATGAGATTTATTTGATTTTGTAATCTTTTCATATTCATTGTATTTTTTAATTATCCTATCCCATGCTTCTGGAAACATCTCCTTAAATTTATTTTTAAAATTTTCTTCGCTAATGTCTTTTTGTATCTCATTAAAAACAGCCTCTAATTTTTCTTGTTTATTAATGATTACACTACCTCTAGAAACACGTTTTTTTGCCATATCATTACCTCCTTCATACATAATTACTTCTACACTTCAAAAGCTTTTCCTTTATTGAAAATTCGACTATTTAAGCCTTAAATTTCTGCTAATTTTTTATAGCTACTTTACGCCATGCACTCTTTTCAATTTCCACAGTTAATAATACAACCTNNAGTAAGTGCTTTAATATAATTTTAAATTGCTATTTTATCTTCCTAATATACAAAGTGCTTCTTTTACTTTTCTAATAATTCATTACAAAATTCGTAAAAACCTCTATTTCCTATTTCCCATTTCCATTACTTTTTTAAAGTCAAGTTTTTCAGTATTTTTCTAAAAAAACTTGGCTTTCTATAAATATAATATGAAGCTTGTCTGTAAATGTGTGTACATATTGTTTCATATCCGACTAAAAAGCACATAGCTATCTAGCTTTTATTTAACGGTAATGCTCCTTTTAATTCATCTTTCCGTTTATCTTGTGACTTCCATTTTCTAATCTGAGAATATTTAAGATTTAATATTGCCGTAATATTAATTAATTTCATAGTTCCATTAGATTCTAAGTACATCTTCCTAGCCTTATCTCTGTTGTGGCTTATTTGTTTTGCCATTAGTTTATTATCGCCACCTCACCATAATTATATTGTTTGGGACATGAAAAAAGGCCCCGTCTAAATAAGCGTCTTAAATCTAGCCTAATGCATTAACATTGTAACCTATTTACCATAAAACTCTTTTGTAGAACTTAATTATCTTACTTCGTAACTTTTCTTTAAAAATTTCTGCAAGTAAATATTTTTAAAAAATCAATAAAACATTTAAAAGGATTGGCATTTAAATACCAATCCTAGATAATTATAAATTATTTAAATTTATTATTATAACATATAAACTTTTATTACTTAATCTTAGTAAAAGTATTATTGGTAAGCCCTATATTGATTTTATTAAATCAATATTATAAGAAGAAGAGAAGAAATAATAAAAAGAGTAGTCCATCATCTTCATCACAGCGTTCTCTTCTACAATGGTCTCTTCTACAACACTTTCTTTCGCACCTTCTTCTGCACTCTCTCTCACATCTTCTTCTGCACTCATCTTGATCTTTTCTACAATCATCTTGGTCTCTTCTGCACTCATCTAGTTCTCTTCTACACTCTCCTAGTTCTCTTCTGCACTCTCTTAAGTCTTTTCTGCACTCATCTCGATGTCCTCTATGATCGTCTCTTTCATCTCCATCACGGAATTCATCAAAATCATTATTGAAATCTAAAAAGTTAAATAAATCTTGATTACTCATTACTAATCCCCCTATTAATTTATAATTATTGCCTGCAATGTCAAATTTATCAATAGCTTGTACATTTTTTAATTACTTCTAATTATAATATATAAATATTATGAAAAATTGTGATTAAAAAAACATTATAATAAAAAAAATACATAATAAAAAAAAACTAGATTAATACATAATTTTCTTGATTTCATTTCGTAATTTATTCTTTCCACCCATAGGGCAAATGGGTGATTTTAACATTTGTATCTCTCCTTTTTTATTTTGATTAGGTTAATAATATACACAGTACCTGTCACATCAAAATAAAATAGCACCTAGTTTCCTAAGTGCTATAAAAAGACGACTTAAAAAGCACCTACATAAGTAAGTACCTTAATATAATTTAAAATTGCTCTTTTATCTTCTTAATAAGCAAATTGCTTCTATTATTTTTCTAATAAATTCACCACAAAGTTCAAAAAAACCTCTAATTCCTATTCCCACTATTATTTTTCAAATCAAGTTTTTTAATATTTTCCTTAAAGGACTTGACCTTCTATAAATATAATATGAAGCTTATTCATAAATGTATATAAATGTTGTTTCATATTCAAATGAAAAACACATAGCTATCTAGCTTTTATTTGACTCTAATAAAGTTTTTCTTCTTCTATATTCATATATTTCACTATTCTCTAATTTTTTACATGATGTCAAGATTTCCTTTATTGAATATTGTATATAAGGAGGTGCTATTATGGCAGATAAATGCTTAAAACCTGAAGACTCTAACAATTGCCTAACTCACACTCACGAATTCTTAGGAAGTGTCAAGTTAGCTGAACAAGGCGATGATAGGCATAATCATAGATTTGCTGGTGTTACAAGTGAAGTTATTCCTATGGGTAATTCTCACGTTCATGCTATCTTAGTTAATACTGACTTTTTCTTAAACCATCATCATGAAATAGGTGTAATTACAGGACTAGCTATCGATGTTGGTAATGGCAAGCATGTTCACTTAACAACAGGTGTTACAACATTAGTTGATGGTCATAATCATCCGTTTATTTTCACGACTCTTATTGAGAGTCCGTTGACTTAATAAAATGAGGGAGATTTTTTATCTCCCTTTTTAAATATAAATTCCTAAAGTATATGTAATGGACTCTTTTCTTTTATTATCTCTATAAGCTCTAATGTTTCCTCTGGAAAGTACTTAGAAAAAACATGAGTTTCACACTTTTACTTTTTAATGGATCCCCTCCACAATTACCTAAAGCATTTTTATTACTTTTTGAGGCTCTTACCCTTTTAGTAACGTTATTATTAACTTTTGGTAACATTTCTTTTAATTTATCTTTCCATTTATCTTGTAACTTCCATTTTCTAATCTGAGAATCTTTAAGATTTAATGTTGCTGCAATATCAATTAATTTCATAGTTCCATTAGATTCTAAGTACATCTTCCTAGCCTTATCTCTGTTGTGGCTTATCTGTTTTGCTATTAGTTCATTACCACCACATCACCATAATTGTGTCGTTTTGGATATAAGAAAAAGACACCCATCTAAATGAGCGTCTTAAATCTAGCTTAATGCATTAACATTGTAATCTGTTTGGCTGGTACCCTACTTACTATAAAACTCTTCCGCAGAACTAAATTATCTTACTTCGTAGTTTTCTTCAGAAATTTCTGCAAGTAAATATTTTTAAAGAATCAATAGAATCTTTAAAGGGATTGGTATTTAAATGCCAATTCTAGGGAGTTATAAATTATTTAAATCTATTACTATAACATATAAAATTTTATTATTTGATCTCATTAAGAGTATTACCAATCATCTCTTCTACAATGGTCTCTTCTGCACTCTCTTTCACATCTTCTTCTGCATTCTCTTCTACAATGTTCTCTTCTACACTCTTCTAGTTCTTTTCTACACTTCTCTAGTTCTCTTCTACACTCTGCTAATTCTCTTCTGCACTCTGCTAATTCTCTTCTGCACCTATCTGGTTCTCTTCTACAATCGTCTCTTCCATCTCTATCACAGAAATCATCAAAATCATTATTGGAATCAAAAAGGCTAAATAAATCTTGATTACTCATTATTAATTCCCCCAATTATTTTATAATTTTTATCTTAAATGTCAAATTTATCAATAGCTTGTACATTCTTAATTGCTCCTAATTATAATATATAAATATTATGAAAAATTGTGATTTAAAAAATATTATAATAAAAAAAAAGCTAATTTAATATATAATTTTCTTAATTTCATTTTATAATTTACTCTTTTATCCCATACGACAAATAAGTGGTTTTAACATTTGTATCTCTCCTTTTTTATTTTGATTAAGTTAATAATGCACAGAGTACCTATTACATCAAAATAAAATAGCACCTAGTTTCCTAAGTACTATAAGAAGACGACTAAAAAAAGCACCTACATAAGTAAGTGCTTTAATATAATTTAAAATTGCTCTTTTATCTTCTTAATAAGTAAAATATTTCCATTATTTTTCTAATAAATTCACCACAAAGTTCACAAAAACCTCTAATTCCTATTGCCACTATTATTTCTCAAGTCAAGTTTTTTAATGTTTTTCTTAAAGGACTTGGCTTTCTATAAATATAATATAAAGCTTATTCATAAATGTATATAAATGTTGTTTCATATGTAAATGAAAAGCACATAGCTATCTAGCTTTTATTTAGCTCTAATAAAGTTTTTCTTCTTTTTTTACATTCATATACTTCACTCTTTTCTAATTTTTTACATGATGTCAGTATTTCCTTTATTGAATATTGTATATAAGGAGGTGCTATTATGGTAAATGAATGCTTAAAACCTGAAGACCCTAACAATTGCCAAATTCAAACTCACACTCATGAATTCTTAGGGAGTGTCAAGTTAGCTGAGCAAGGCGATGATAGGCATAATCATAGATTTGCTGGCGTTACAAGCGAAGTTATTCCTATGGGTAATTCTCACGTTCACGCTATCTTAGTTAATACTGACTTTTTCTTAAACCATCATCATGAAATAGGTGTAATTACAGGACTAGCTATCGATGTTGGTAATGGCAAGCATGTTCACTTAGCAACAGGTGTTACAACATTAGTTGATGGTCATAATCATCAATTTATTTTTGCAACTCTTATTCTAAGTCCGTTGACTTAATAATAAAATGGGGGAGATTTTTTATCTCCCTTTTTAAATATAAATGCTTAATAAAATTTTAAAAGCATCTAGATATCCTAATGGATATTTCTTTATGATACTATTAGAATAATACGTTTCTTTAATAATTTTTATATTAGTATTTTCTATTAAATTCCTAAGGTCTTTAACTTTATCCACGCTTCTTGCTGACTCCAAGTACCTCCCCGGTCCTAGTATCTACTTTTACCTCATACACTCCAATAGGAGTTCTTACAGTAACTTTATAAATTAATATTTCGTTCTCGGAACCTAAACCAATTTCCACCAATTGATAGGGAATATATTGTAACGCAATTTGAACAGCTTCTTTTGGACTGATTCTATAACTTCCTAGATAATCATCCCATAATTTGTAATAAAAATCATTCATTATGTTAATCTCTTCCTTTTTAGTAGTTATATGATTATTGTACTCAGCTCTTTAACAATTGGTGATTTTAGCAATATATAATTCTAAATTACTTCTTCTAAAAGTTACATTTACTCTTTTAAACTATTATTTACACTCTGCTTCTCTAATTCTTTTTAAGCGTAAAAAACATCTACATAAGTAACTGCTTTAATATAACTTTGAACTACTAATTTTATCTTCTTAACATACAAAGTGTCTCTGTTACCCTTCTATCAAAAGCTATACGGTTATGAATTGATTCAAAATGATTTCCCTATTTTTGGCTCTAATAAAGCCTTGTGTTTTCTTACATTCATGCACTTACCTTTTTGAAAATTATTGCATAGTATAAATATTTGACCTCCTGAATATTTTGTATAAGGGGGTGTTATTATGTTAGATGAATACTTAAGAGCTGAAAATCTTAATAGTCGTAAAACTCATGTTCACGAGTTCTTAGGAAGCGATAAATTAGCTGAACAAGGAAATGATAGACATAATCATAGATTTGCTGGTGTTTCAGGGCCAGTTATTCCTATGGGTAATTCTCACGTTCATGCTATCTTAGCTAATACTGATTTTTTCTCAGATCACTATCATGAAATAGATGTAGTTACAGGACCAGCTATCGATGTTGGCAATGGTAAACATATTCACTTAACAACAGGTACTACAACATTAGATGATGGACATATTCATCATTTTATTTTTACTACTCTTATTGAAGCTCCGTCGAGTTAATAATATAATGGAGAGATCTTTTTATCCTCATTTAAAAATATAAATAGTTGATAACATTTAGAAAGCATCTAGTTACCTAGATGCTTTCTAAAAATTTTCTTAGTTTTTTACAAAATAATAAAGCTAGAAAACCATTGGTTTCTCTAGCTTTATCTATTATGCACCTAGCGAGATTGGAACTCACGACCTTTGGATTAAAAGATTTCTATTAACATCTACTTCTTAAATTATCCAAGCAGCCACTACAAATATTTTTATCTTTATAATTTTTAATGTTGCTAGCTTCTCCGCAAAATACACATGCTGGCTCATATTTTTTTAATATAATTTGTTCTCCATCTACATATATCTCTAAGCCATCTTTAATATTAATATCTAAAGTTCTTCTTAACTCCTTCGGTATTACCATTCTACCTAACTCATCTACTTTTCTTACTATTCCTGTTGATTTCATAATATATTCCTCCGTATCTATTGGCTATTTTTATAGTGAACTACTCCCACTTTAGAAGTGTGAGCTTCTTGGTCAATATTCTTCACAAAACAAGTTTGTCCAAGCTTACAAGGTAGTCCTTACCTCAACGTTGCCTAATTAGGCCATCAAGTTTTCTAAGTTCTTACTGGCATTATAATCTCTATCATGATGTGTTCTATAGTTTGGACAAATTTATTCTCTAAAAGAGAACTTTTAAGCATTTCACTAGTTTAGTTATAATGTTCTATCCTATGTCCTAACATTTTATTATAAATAAATCTAATACAATGGAAAATCTTTGATAAATATAGTTTTTGTTGCTCATTTAGATAAATCCTATATTTATATGCTTTTAATATAATGATTCCAATCTTAAAAGTGTCCGTAGCTTATACAGAGGCTACTTTAACCAAGTATTCAAAACAATAACTAGTGACAATGACCCTGAATTTGCCAATCTATCTACAATTGAAACTAATACTAATACAAAGGTATACATTTACTCATCCTTATATCACACTTTGAGAAAGGAACTAATGAACGTCATAACGATCTTCCGTTGATTTATCCCAAAGTGAAAACATATGTAAAATTATAGTTCCGATGATATTGCATTTATAGAAAATTGAATGAACACACGCTCTAGAAAAATACTCAAATAAAAGCTCCAGAGGAGCTATTTGAAGCACAGCTATATATAGTATACGTTTAATATCAAAAATTTAGGGCATAAGGACATTTTTTACTTTCTATTAATTTAAAAATTTTATTCATATCTTCTGTTCTGCCTTCTCATATTCTGATTTTAACTATTCAATATGCTTACTTTTATTCATATAAACCCCATACAATTAATTTGGATTTAATCATCGATTCCACATCTAAATATACTTAATTCATCTATTAGAAGATTAACTTAATTCTATAATGTAGATTTATAAAAAAGAAATATACCCTAAAAATACTATAAGTTAGATAATAATAGATTATTGCTGCTTTGCTTTATCTAATTTTTTGCTATATTCGAGTCATCTATATCTTTATTAGCATAATATATTCTATGATTACCAAACAAATTATACAAGAGATAAGGAGAGATGTTTTATGTACCACTGTAAAGAGCCTAAACTTGCAGGGCGTATTGTTACACCCGAAGATCCTCAATATAACGTAGATCGTCAAGATTTTAATATCTTTTTTAATAAATTTCCATTAGTTATTGTCTATGCCCAAGAGACGCAAGAAGTAGTAAATGCCGTGCAATGGGCACGTTATTGGAAAGTACCTATACGTATACGTTCTGGTGGTCATAGCTATGAGGCTTTGTCAGTTCTTGATGCCGGTATAGTAATCGATGTAAGCGATATGAACAAAGTTGAAATAAATCATAAGTTAGGTACTGTCACAGTGCAAACTGGTATAAGGAACTTTGCCTTATATCAGATACTTGGAGCTGAAGGGTTAGTTGTGCCAAGTGGCGTGTGTCCGACTCCAGGCATTGGTGGGGTAACTCTAGGTGGTGGACACAGCATTCTATCAAGACAATGGGGATTAACTCTCGACCATCTGCTTGAACTGGAATTGGTTAACGCTGATGGCTGCGTACTCCACGCCAGTGCCGATTACAATGCCGATCTATTCTGGGCCTCTCGTGGAGGTGGTGGCGGCAACTTCGGTGTATGTACCTCTTTCTGTTTCCGTACACACCGTATTGATACAGTTGGATTTGCTGAAATCAGCTGGGATCTAAAAGACTTGGAGCCAGTTCTTAGAACTTGGCAGAACTATACCACACCTAGTGCTGATGAACGACTCACTCCAACACTATTTATTGGCTCAGGACAACAATCTGCACTTATAATGCAAGGAGTTTTCCTCGGCTCAGCTAAAGAGCTACGTCACTTACTTCAGCCTTTACTTCAAGCTGGTTCCCCACAGAAAGTGACCATTGAAGAAATGCCCTGGCTTGAAGCTGTAGACAGAATAACAGCTCTTCAGCCAGCAACACCTTTACCTTTCAAGAGTGTTGGGCCATACGTTTATGATCTACTACCAGATAAAGGCATTGAAGTAATTCGTAGTTTCATCGACCATCCAGCCACCTCCTCTGCTTTTGTTTTTTTCCATGGCTTAGGAGGAGCAGTGGCCAGGGTGCCGAATTGGTGTACAGCCTATTTTTATCGTCGTGCTTTTTCGAACATGTCATTATTTGCTACTTGGAGTAAGCCTGAAGAAGCTGCTGCTGGCATACGTTGGGTCGAGGACTTTCATCGAGCTATGTTACCATATACCAAAGGCGTTTACGTCAATACACCTGATCTTTCTATCGTGAACTGGCCTGACGCCTATTACGGTAAAAACTTCTATCAATTAACTCAAGTGAAAGCTAAATACGATCCAGAGAATGTCTTTAGATTCCCACAAAGTATACCACCTGCAATTGATTGCAACTAAAAATAAATTAAAAAGATATAAATTTGTATTCACTTATAATAGTGAAATCTTTAATGTGTTTTTCTTATTTTACTGACTAAAAGCTATTATTAAATAATATGATAAGGGGTGTATTATACATATATCCTTTATCTGATTTTTAAACGGTTTTTAAAATTAGGTACTGATAAACTTTTTAAGCTATCTTTATATTTTATATCATTTAAATAATCCTTTTATCCTATTCCTTCATATTTAGAACTCTAATATCTGTCATGCCACCATCCTATTGCTAATTGCTATTCGTTTATTTTTTACAAAAAAGAGCCTTGTTAGGGACTCCATCTAATTTAATATATCTTATTTAAGACCATCATATTTGTCTGTATCATATTTTAGCAATAGTTGTGTTAAATGCTCAACATGACCCTTCTCTTCATTGATTATTGAGTACAATGCACGCCTTACATCCTCATAGGGTATAATAGCTAAATGCTGTTCATATAAGACAATAGCTTCAAGTTCACCTTTTATGTCTTCTCTTATATTATTTAAGATTATCTGCTTATCATAGTTTGGTTTATATGTTTGCATAGGCGATTTAGGTCCTGACTCATCGTTAATATGATCTAAATATGCTTGGTATTGTGCTGGATCATATTTACGAAGCAATGAAAGAATCATACCATAATGTTTTTTCTCATCTCTCATAATACTTCTCCACGCTTCATTGACATCTTCCATATTTGAATTGGCAATATGGTGAGCGTATCCATTTATCGCATAAATTTCAGCTATCAATATCTCTCTTAATCTATTTGTATCAAGTATAGCAACTCCCTGTGGTTGCCCATGTGGATTAGTATAACTCATTCAATCCTCCTATAAAGTATTTCTATAACATACTATTCATCAATGTCCAATTATATTCATAATAGCTATACTACTAAAAATATAGGAGGGTCATAGCGTATAATTATTTCTGTTTAACTCTATTTTATCCTTAAACATATCTGGGTGCTCTTCAATGCACTCTAATGTATTTACTTCATAATGCAACTTAACTTCTATTCTATCGACTCTCTATTTAATGCTATATATTGCTATTAATTTATCTTTTCATATATATAGTATCTTTTACAATAACATCTTTATAATTTTCCTTATCTATTAGCTCATTTTATGCACTAAAAAAGAGCTTTCTTAAAATCCCTTTTAATACTTAACCTTTGTAACCATGTCTTTTAGCATTTCCTATGCAATCTAATCTATTTACATATCCCTCATCAGAAGCACCGACTATTCTTCCATTGGGAGCAGTTCTTTTCCATCTCCATTTTCCATCATTATCTTTATAAAATTCCCATTTATCTTCACTTGGCATATGCTCACCTCTTTTTATGCATTAGTATGCTAACTATTTTATTAAATTATGTATTATTTATACTTGCATTGCTCTGCTCAAGCTATAATGACTTTTGTTCCTTTAAGCTTTTACACTTTTCTAAAAATAACACCTAGTTTTCTAAGTACTATAGAAAAGGGAAATAAAGAAGCACCTAGTTACCTATATGCAGTTATACTTATCTTTACTTTTTTAGCGTTTATTAATCTTTTTTGACTATTATAACTTTTACATCTTAAAGATATTATTAGTTTCCTTTTAATTATTATTGACCTTAACAATACCATATATTATATAAAAATTATTAATAATCTTCTATTTGTTTTTTGAAAGTTACCATATCAGTATGTGGTTTTGATACCCATCCTCCACCATCCTTTTGCTGTAAGATACCTATAAGTTCCCATCCTTCTGAACCATAATTATTGAGTGTTTGTTGTAATTGAGTAGAGTCTTTTAAAGATTGAAATTCTTCAATCTTTATAACCTTATATTCCCACTTCATTTAAATATCCTCCCTTTATTTATTTTTTAACATTATATTTTTTAAGGAAATACTTGTAAATATCCATAATTAATTTATATCTTAGTATTATATTTTTATTTAGTTAATTTATTATTAGCTTATTTAAATAAAAAAAGTCAGTATAACCTGACTTTTTGTTAATATATATCTTTATTTATCAAAGATTAATTTTCCTTCTTTTAATTCATCACAATTTAGACCACTATCTCGATATTTATTTAATCTTTTATAATCGTTTTGGCAATCCTTTGATTCTAGTGCATATTTTTCTATAATTTCTTTTATAAACTCATATTCCTTTGTAGTATTTTCATTTAATTTATAATAAACATATTTAGCTACTTTATAATAATCAAGTATTTTTGCATTAGTTAACTTATTTAAATGCCTTGATGCATTAGATTGATTAATCTCCAATAAGACTTCTATTTCACATACACATAGTTCACCGTCTTTAAGTATATTTAATATTCTCATACGCGTTTCATCACCAAGTGACTTTATCACTTGTATTAAATCCATATTACATCCTCCTATGTGAATAATTTATAATCATATAGTATCTTAAAAAATATTTCTGTTAATTGTAATATCTTTATCATTTTTAAGTACATTAGAAACAATTATGCAAATATTTATTGGAAAATAAAAAACAGAAGCCGCTTCCAACTTCTGTTTCTATATAATAATTCTGAGATTTAATTCTTTAATTCCATTTTTTCTCCTATAATCTCATTCCAATTATTAATTATAGGTTTAATTATATTAGGCCCTATTTTTGATATAAATACCAATTGCGAACTTTCTTTAGCTTCACAGGATTTATAATCTATGTTTTTACCAACTACGTCCACTTGATTCCATCCTTCTTCTAAGTGAAAAAAACCTTTAATTCGATAACTGTCTACTTTTATAATATCTAAGAATTTCTCAAGCTCACCCTTTTTAACTATTCCATTAAAATTCATAGTTAAGCTTTTAGGCTTAGTCTCTACAGTGTTAGTACTTTCTTCTCCTTCAATCCATTTATTTTTTAATAAATCTTTCTTTAAAAAGTCCATACTAAATTCTCCAAATGAACATATTACTATATCACATATTGGATTTATTTTTCTAATCTCTTCTATTACTTTCTGCAATTCACTTTCACTAATTAAATCTACTTTATTTATTACAGCCATATGACAATGCTTTAATTGACGATTAACAGTTTCTAAATCTTGAAGTTGTTCTATAAAGTTAACTCCATCAATTAAGCATAGTACCCCTTTAAAATTATAAACATCTCCTTCTAAAACCTTAACCTGTTCAAGTATTTCTTCTACATTAGAAGGATCTGCAAGTCCTGAACTCTCTACAAATAAATATTTTAAATTTAATTTAGACATCTCAGCTAATGCCTGTGTAAAAGATGCCTTTAAACAAGAACAAAATATTGAGCCTCTATTTACTTCCACCATTTCAATATTATCTCTTTTTAATATAGTTCCATCAATACCTAGCTTTCCAAATTCATTTTGAATAACTCCAACTTTCTCTTCTTTTAAAAGCTCCAGTAACCTTAAAAGAAGAGTAGTCTTACCAGAACCTAAAAATCCAGTTAAAACATATAAGTTAATTTTATCCCCAACCATTTTATTTATCCCCCTCTATATTTTCATCATAGCTATAAATTAATGTGATTAATTTTTCTTATCATCAATAACTTCTTCATCTATAGATATAATATTTTTTTATATTACTTATCTATTTTCTACTATTATTCTTGCTACTTTTTCCGCTACTTCTCCTGTAAAGGCTATGCATTGATTCATATGCTCTCTTGACCCTAATTCCATACCTTTTGTTAAAAATCTACAGCAAAGACTATTGTGTTTTCCTTTAAAATCATCATGTAGCTTTTTACTAAGTTCCATAGCCTTTCCAACTCTTGGGTCTTTTGCTTCTTTTCTTCCGAACACCATCCCAAGTGCCATTATTCCACCTGTTATAGCCCCACAAGTACATCCTGATCCTCCCATTCCTACTGGAAACCCTGATGCCATAGCTATAGCATCATCCGAAATTTCTAGCTCAAATTCATCTCTAATAGTTTTAACTACTGCCTCTGAGCAATAAAAATCTCCATTTCTATAATAGTTTTCAGCAATTTCTCTTACCTTATCAAAATCAATACTATTCATTACTTTACCCCCTAAATCATTATTTAGCACTGAGATTATATTCTATAAACACCCATATTATAAGATAATATAGGTTAACTCGCATTAATATAAGTTACTGTTTATTTTTAATTGCATTATAAAATTTATGTCCTCCTGAAAGATTATAAACTTTTTTAAATTCATGATTAAGCAATATATTTTGAGCTGCATTTCCAGTTACACCTTTATTACAATATGTTATAGTTAAAACATCCTTGTCTAATGTGTGAAGTTCTTCTCTAAGATTATTATGTGATATGTTTATTGCTGTATCTACATGCGCCTCATTATATTGTTTATGTACTCTTGCATCAATAATCTGAACCCTTTCTCCCTTATTTATTAGATTTTCAACCTCTTTACTAGTAATAATCGGTCTTCCCTTATTAATTGCATTATCTAATATCATACCTGTATAGTGAACAGGATCTTTAGTAGTTGAGAAAGGCGGTGCATAAGCTAAATCTAAGTGGAAAAGTTCATCAATCTTTGCTCCATATGTTATTAATGTGGCAAATACATCTATTCTCTTATCAACACCCTCATAACCTATAATTTGTACTCCTAATATTCTCTCTGTTTTCTTATCTGCAATGGCTTTAATAATCATTTCTCTACCATTAAAATATGTTGGTTTATCAGGCTTAATATTATGACATATAGCTATATCATATCCTTCACATATTGCTTCCTTTTCAGATAATCCTGTATTTGCAATTGTGACATCAAAAATTTTAAATATCCCTGTACTTAAATTTCCTCTATATTCTAAAGTACCATCTGTAACTACATCTCCTGCAATTCTTCCTGTCTTATTAGCCGTTGAACCTAATGGTCTATAAATTGGCTTCCCTGTAACCATTGAAAAAGTTTCTATACAATCACCGCAGGCATATATATCTTTTACATTTGTTTCCATTTTCGTGGTCACTTTGATGGCGCCAGTAATCCCGATTTCGATTCCAGTATCCTTTGCTAATTTAATATTAGGTTTTACACCTGTAGCCATAATGGTCATATTACATTTTAATTCTTTTCCATTATCTAAAATAGCTTTACCTTCACTTATTTCAACAATGCTAGCATTTTTTATAATATTAATATTTCTTTTCTTTAAAGTGTTCTCTAAAAAAGCAGCCATATCTTCATCAAGACTAGGTGTTATTTTATTTTCCTTTTCTACAATAGTTACATTTATCCCATCAGACATTAAATTTTCTAGCATTTCAAAGCCAATAAAACCTGTTCCAGCAATTATTGCATGTTGTGGTTTTTTTGCCTCTATAAAGCTCTTAATATTTCTAGCGCTTTGAACATTTCTTAAGAAAAATACATTCTCTCTATCTATACCTTTTATATTAGGCATAAAAGGTTCTGCACCTGTAGCAATAACTAACTTATCATAGTTATCTATAAACACTTTATTTGTGTGCAAGTTTCTAATTGTAATTTCTTTAGTTTGCGAATTTATATCTAATACTTCATGCTCTGTAAAGATATCAATATTATATTTCTTCTTAAAGAATATTGAATCTCTTGGCGTAAGTTCAGCAATGTCTTCTATTTCTCCACCTATGTAATAAGGAAGTCCACAGCCTGAAAAAGATATATCTTTATCTTTTTCGTATATAATTATTTCGGCTTTATCATCGTTTCTACGAGCCTTTGCTGCTGCTGAAGTTCCTGCTGCTACAGCCCCTATAACTAAAATCCTCATAGAATTCTCCTCCTTTTATTTACATTCACACTTTGATTTATCTTTACATATACAATCGTCTGTATCTGTTACAAGATTCATAAGGAATAGCACTAATTTATTACAATTAGACCTATTTAATGAATAATAATTCCATATACCTTCTTTTCTAGAATCTACAATACCACAATCAATTAATACTTTCATATGGTGTGATAGTGTTGGTTGTGTAAAATTAAAGTACTCTAATATATCACAAGCACATCTCTCTCCGCAGGATAGAATATCAATTATTTTTAATCTATTTGGATCAGACACAGCCTTCATAATCTTTGAATTTTCTTCGTAATTTAAACTCATTTAATCACTCCTTATATAGATGTTTGTCTATTCACAATATATACTTTCATATATATTGTGTCAATAATCCTTGGATAAAACCCCACTGTATTAAACAGGGGGCTTTTAATTATAATTTATATCTTATTTGTTATGACCTACTTATTTGGGGAACCATTCAGTTGTATTATTAGCAATCCTAACAAGTATCAACATTACAGGTACTTCTACAAGAACTCCCACAATTGTAGCAAGTGCTACTGGTGATGTTGTTCCAAATAATGCAATTGCTACTGCTACAGATAACTCAAAGAAATTAGATGCTCCAATCATACCTGCAGGTGCTGCAACATTATGTGGTAGCTTTAGTATTCTACTTGCTATATAAGCAATAAAGAAAATTAAAAAAGTCTGTATAATAAGTGGTATTGCAATTAAAATAATGTGTAATGGATTTTCAATAATTACATCCCCTTGGAATGAGAATATAATTATTAAAGTTAAAAGTAATCCTATCACTGTTACATTATTGAATTTAGGAATAAACTCCTTTTCAAAATACTCTTTTCCCTTGTTTTTAGTAGTGAATACTCTTGTTAAAATACCTCCCAATAATGGAATAACTACAAAAAGAACAACTGATAAAATAAGTGTATTCCATGGTACTGATATATCACTTATTCCTAGTAGGAATTTAACAATAGGTATAAATGCGATAAGAATAATAAGATCATTAGTTGCTACTTGCACAACTGTATATGCAGGATCTCCTTTTGTAAGGTGGCTCCATACAAAAACCATAGCGGTACATGGTGCTGCTCCTAATAATACTGCTCCTGCAAGATAATCCTTTGCAAGATTTGCAGGAATTAATCCTTTAAATATTACATAAAAAAACAGTGATGCTATACCAAACATAGTAAATGGCTTAATAAGCCAATTAGTAACCCATGTTACAAATAGCCCCTTCGGATTTTTTCTCACATTTTTAATACTTTGAAAGTCTACTTTCATCATCATAGGATAAATCATTAACCAAATAAGTATTGCTATCGGAATAGAGACATTAGCATACTCAAACTTATTTAAAAAGTCTGGAATAGCAGGAATAAACTTTCCAATAAGCACACCTAAAACCATACAAGCTATAACCCATACTGTTAGATATCTTTCAAAAAATCCTATTCCAGATGCGTTCTCTTTACTCATACTTATCACTCCTTTTACTCAAACATTTTATTTTTTATATAATTATATTCCTATAAAATAATTCCTATCTGATTTATTATTTTTAAAATTCCACTACAAAGATTTTTTATTGTTTTGTAGTGGAATTTTGGTTCTAATCGATTAACTGATAAAGTTTATCTCCTTTTATTTCTCCCGGTTTCCATTCTATAAGTGCAAAATTTCCTTTTGATATTTCATTAACTTTATTTATCCATTGCACCTCATTACTTGCTTTTACTTTTAAAATATTATTAGTTGTATTAGCTGCATAGAAACTTGAATTAATTATCCACCACTTACTATATATGTCAGCTCTTTCCAAGTCCTTTTGCAATCTCATAGCCTCATAAACTGGAGTTGTTTCAGCAAGTGTTACAATAATAACCTCTGTTTCCTTCTCATCTCTTAATTTAGGTAAAAGTTTCTTAACAGACTCTGGAATATCTCCTTGTGAGCGTTGTATCTCTTTATGGTAGCTTTGAGTTGAATCTAATAGTAATAGTGTGTGACCAGTTGGTGCAGTATCAATAACTACAACTTCATTTTCTGATCTTTCTACTATTTCAGCAAAAGCCCTAAACACTGCAATCTCTTGAGTACAAGGAGATCTTAAATCTTCTTGTATATAAGCAAGATCATCTTCACCCATGGTTTCCCTAGCTTTACTTAGTACTTCTTCCTTATACTTTTCAAGTTCTTCCTTTTCATCAATATTACTTAATGTAATGCCATGACTTTCTTCTAATACAAATTTTAGATGTGCTGCTGGANNCTGGATCAGTAGTTGTCAAATGAACTTTTTTACCTTTTTTAGCAAGTCCTAATGCAATTGTAGCAGCTATAGTAGTTTTACCTACTCCACCTTTCCCCATCGTAAATATTACTTTTTTATCACTAGTATATAAGTCCTCTATTACATTATTTAAATTAGAAATATCAGTAACATTTAACTCTTCACTGTTAAATCTAACATTGCTTTCTTTTAAAAATGCTCTTACATTTTCAATACCTGTTACATTATAAGGCCTTAATGGAATTTCAAGGGTTTCGATATTTTTAATTCCTTCAGGTATATCCTTTAATGCATCCTGTTGTTTATTATAAATAGCAGCTGAAAGGGAGTCATCATGTTCTTTAAGAAGTCCATTTATAACTAAAATTTGATTGTTGACCCCTATATCCTGAAGTTCTATAGATGCTCTTTCGGCTTCTTTTAATGGCGAAACCTCTGGACGTGATACAAGAATAAGGGTAGTTTTTTCCTTATCAGCTAAAGTAGCAACAGCATTTTTATAAATCTCTTTTTTACTTTCTAAGCCTGAAAGTTGTCCAAGACATGATGCACCATGGACGTTTTCGCTAATAAAATTACTCCAAGCAGAAGGAAGTTGTAGCATCCTAAGTGTATGACCTGTTGGAGCTGTATCGAATATAATATGATCATATTCTTTTGCTGCTTTTTCATCTGTTATAAAACTTGAAAACTCATTAAATGCAGCTATTTCAACAGTACATGATCCTGAAAGTTGTTCCTCCATATTATTTATAGCAGCTTGTGGTAATTTACCTTTGTATGGAGCAATTACACTTTCTCTATATTCAGTTGCCGCTTCCTCAGGATCAAAATTTGCTACTACTAGATTTGGTATTTCTTTTATAGCAACACCTTTATTGGTAAGTTTAGTGTTAAACACATCTTGAAGATTTGAAGCTAGATCGGTACTTATAAGCATAATTTTCTTGCCTTCATCGGCTAATGAAACAGCTGTTGCACAAGCTGTCGAAGTTTTTCCAACTCCACCTTTTCCAGTAAAAAATAAATATTTAGTTAAATTTATATCTGATATATTAAAATCCTTAAACATTCGTATCCCTCTTTTCTATACTAACAACATCCACCGTCACAACAACAATTATTAGATTTTATTTTGATTGTAGTTTTTAAATAATCCTCTGGTATATCTAGTAATTTAGAAAATTCCTGATTAGTTGGATAAGCTTTTGTTTTTACAATCTCACCATCCACCATTATTACTGGAAGCACTTCTACTCCATGTTTGTTTAAAATTTCATTTATTACTTTATTATCAACAAATATCTGCGGATTGCTAGTAAGGTTATACCTCTCAACTAATATTCCTTTGTCTTTCAAATTGTTTAATACAGTTGCAACTCTTAATAATTCTGGATCTACACTTGGGCCACAAACTCCTGTTGAACAGCACATAGCTGGATCAAATATAATCATTTTTTTCATATTAATTCACTCCTTCTATTAAATAAAATTTATTTTTACAGATGTATTTTCATCTGTAAGTAGCAATGTTTGTTTAAATAAGATAATACTTTAGCTATTTTTGAGTATTATTCATACACTAAATTAATTTTAATTAGTTACATATAGATGACTGTCTATGTGTATAATATAGACTATTATCTATATGTTGTCAATATATATATTGAAAATTAGTATATAAAATTTAAATACATACATCATTATCTATATATTTTTATATTATGTAAGTAATTGATTATTGATAACAAAAATGTAGGGATAGTAAAATTATATTTCTTTACTACCTCTAACTATTTATCTTTTCTATTTAAATTTTTCTAAAGTAGATACTCCTTCTATAGCCATTTAAGATATAATCCTATAATTATTTGCTTTTGGGTATATTTTCTATAATATAAGTATTATTTTCTTAAAATAGAACTAAGTTTATTTGGGCTACATAGATCTCTAGATATACATCCACTATAGCTTTTACCTGTTTTATTAGCTTCTTCATGTGCTAATTCATAGACTAGCTCTTTAGTTTATCTTTTTATCTTATTCACTTTATATTTTCCTTTCTTGCTTCACAAAATATTTGAAATACGACATAAAAACACCACAAAATTCATATTTGAATTTTGTGGTGTTCAAGTAAATTATTCAGTTTTTAGTTCTTATCATAAATATAACTAATATCAAATTTTATAATTTTATTGCTCTTACTGATGCAGACATAATATATTCTCCAACTTTTAAGTTATGTGCCCATTTTTCAGCATATTCTTTTGGTACTTCTTGAGTTTCAATTTTAATATCATTAAAGCCAGCCTTTTCTAAATATGATTCTAATTCTTCAACTGAAGATGCTCCAGTAACTCATCCACAATAAAGTTTCTCATCTTGCTTCATTTCCTCTGTTAATTCTCTAATAAGAACTATATCAGAAATAGCAATTCTACCACCATTTTTTAATACACGATAAACTTCATTATATACCCTTTGTTTATTTGGAGATAAATTTATAACGCAATTTGAAATAATTGCATCTGCAGTATTATCTGCTATAGGAAGATTTTCAATTTCTCCTAATCTAAAGTCTACATTTCTATATTTATACTTCTTAGACATAACTCTTGATTTATTAATCATCTCTGGAGTCATGTCAACTCCAATAATATATCCCTTAGCCCCAACTTTCTTTGAAGCTAAAAAACAGTCGAATCCTCCTCCACTTCCAAGGTCTATAACAGTTTCACCTTCTTTAAGATTAGCTATCAACTGTGGATTTCCACAGCCCAATCCCATATTAGCTTCCTCTGGAGCAGTTGATATTTCTTCATCAGAATATCCAATTTTACGTGATATCTCTATCGAAGATTTTTTAATATTAAGGCCTCCACTACAGCAGCCATTCTCTTTTAAATTTCCTATAGCTATTTTCTTATAACTATCACGAACAGCATCTCTAACATCTACCTTTTTAAAATCACTCATCTTTTTTGCCTCCATTGATTATTTTTATATTTACAATTATTTTCAACTTCCTTTATAACTCACTCTATAATTTTAACATTTATTATCTCCAACATTTTAATATTTGCTATCTTATTCACTATTCATGCTCCTAACTAAATAATATTTTATTCTAATCCATATTATGGAATAATTTTAGCAAATTATGTATTATTAGTTTTAAGTTATGCTTTATCCTGAATATATTTAAACCCTAACTCAATTGATAATTCAGCTTTTGTAAGTTCTTTGCCTAGATAAGCTGCATGGCTCATTTCACTTACCCATCTATTTTCAATTATAGTCCAATAGATATTTCTTGCATCTTTTCCTTTGATTATACGAAGTAATTGATTGTTGTAACTGTAATGTTCAACTAGAATTGCATTATTTTCGACTTTAGGCACAATTACAAAATATCCTTCTTTGTCTAATTTAACTTTATTAGGGTCCTTTTCTTCAGCGTTTATTATATCAACTGTTGAGATTATTGGCTTTTTATTATATAAAGGATACTTTCCCTCGCAACAACAATTAGATATGACTTTTTCAGAAAGCTCTTGTATTTTTTCTAAAATTTTATTTAAATCTTCACATTCAATCATATCAGTAACCTCTATTTGTTTTCTGAAAGCATTTACTTGTTCTTTTGTTGTATTAGATAACACCGGTTTCTTTCCCTTAGCACCAATAACTCTCATATTATTATCGATACCATTATTTAAAAGAGATACTATTGTATTTCCACTATAATGTCCTTCGGAATCCTTTCCACAAAGTATTAGGTACTTTATTGAAGGTACAGAAAGTGCATTTTTTATAATCTTTTCAACACCTATATTTTCTGTTTCTGTTTTTCCTACGATACTTAATCCATTTGGTTTTAATCTAGCTATCTTGTCTGCTAATTCTGCGTTTCCCAATGTAGATATTGCTATAGTATTGCTTAGCTCTAATGACAATACATGATACTCACCAACAGCAGGAAGTATATCCAATTCATCACCATTAATTAAATTAGTTTCTATGGAATAGATACTAATTAATTCGGTAAAAGTTTCATCGAAAGCATTTATAATATCTGCTGACCAGCATTGTTTGCATCCTAGTCAAGTATATTTGGTAGGCTCCATTTTATTTATTGAATTTTCCACCTCCTTTAAAAGCTCCGAAAGTTCATTTTTCTTAGTATTTGAAAGCTTATTTTTCATATTCTCTAAAGATTCTTTCATGCAACCACATTTTCTACACTTTGGAAGCTCTATAGCCATTTGTATGCTTTCTTTAATGCCTTTAATATAAATATTTTCTTTCATTTTATTACCCCTCCATAAAAGAATAACTATAGTAGTATCCTAGTCTGTATCAATTTTTTTTGATATAGACTTTAAAAAATTAATCTAATAGAAGTTTTACTTTTTTTAATATGTCTTTTTTAATTAAGCTATAATATCTCCAGTTCCCTACGACCTTTCTTTCAATTATGCCAACATCCATTAAAACCTTAAGATGATATGAAACCTTTGGTTGGGTCAAATCTAGTAATTCTTGAAACTCGCAAGTACAAATATCTTCCCGTTGCTCTAGTAAATAAATCATTTGTAATCTAATAGGGTCACTTAAAGCATTTGTTATCCTTGACACCTGCTTTAGCTTATTTATATCAAAATAACTAACATCATTTTTAAATATTCTAGGTGCCCCTGTGGTACATTTATCTTGATGCATATCTACACCTCCTAATCTATATCAACTTTTTTTGATATAGATTAGTTTTATTATATATCTGGATATCATACCTGTCAATAATTAACATACCTTCATACATTTAATTTATAAAACTAGAATATCCTCACACTTATGGTTTTCTTTTATTGTACATATTTGTATACCTAAATCAATTAATCTACTATTGTTTTATCTATGATTATAGCTAATAATTTTAGCCAACACTTTTACACTTTATTTTTCTTAAATAATTCAATTGCATTATAAGATTCTTAGAAAGCTATTTATACATTTGAATAATTTAGTATAAATATATTAAATGCATTAATTTAAAAGGAATATATACGAAAATATCTATGGAGGTGAGTATTTATGAATATTAGAGGAATAGATTTAAATTTAAATTTAAACAATTACACAAAATTTGGACATAAATATAATGATGACACTAAGAAGTTAAATGATAATGACGAACATAATTCAAAATCACTTAAAATGAATACTAAAAATAGGAATAGTATTCTTGACAACCTAAATAAAGTAAAAGAAAACTTATTAAAGCAAAAACAAGAATTACAAGAGAAACAATTAGAACCTGAAGAGTTAAAAGAAAAATTAAAATCTCTAAATGAAGAAATAAGGGACATAGAACGAGAAATTCTAGAGGCTCAAATTATTGAAGAAGAGAAAGAAAAACAAAAGTTAGAGGAAAAAAATAAAGCGAATACCAAAAATGAATATAATGATGAAGAAAAAGACGGTGTTATAGTATCTGGCTCACTTATTGAACTTATAGAGTCAAATAGTAAGTTAGAAAATGCAAAAGCACTAAAATCAACAAAAGCTACTTTAAAATTAGAATTAAGCTATTTAGAAACCATTGAGAATATAGACATTGCTGAAGACTCATATATAGCTAAGCAAATGAAAAAGCTTAGACATGGAATATCAGGGCTAGATAAAAAAATTAATTCTGAAATTAGTAAATCAAATACAAATAAAGTTTATAATAAAGAAATTAATATTGAAAATCAAGAAGAAAATAATACATCAAATGAAAAAAATGATAATAATAATAAACAATTGAATATAGAAGCTTAAATTATACTTGCTAATTGTATGGCTATTTAGCAGTTATATTAGATAATGTGCAATTTAAAGAGGTTCATGTGTAAATTTGAACCTCTTTTATATTTTTTATTCAAAGAATCTATTAATTAAATTTATATATCCCATTTTTCTTTTAGTTGATTTAAGAACTTCATTGCTTCGCCATCATCTTTAACAATATAGGGGTGTAATTTCATTGCTGATGCTTTATAAATCTTTTTTAGATATTCTTTCTCTTTATCTGTGTAGTTACTTTGTTCTGATATGCAGTAACTGCTATTATTATAGCTGTAATTACTTTGGTAGTTCTCATAGTAACTACTTTGACATTCCTGTTTTTCTATATTGTTTCTTAAACTCTTTTAGCTTTTCCTCTTCCCCTAATACTCCAAACACATCATGGTAATTATCATAAGTATCCTTACTATATTTATTTTCAAATGCTTTTTTTATTCTCCCAATATTTTTTAATTATATTTTCATGTTTTTCATGGGTTTTATATTCTTCTGTCTGCTAATATTCCTTTGTAACCTTGTCTATAAAAAGCGTTAATTTTGAATATATTAAGTCATATATAGAGTCAATACTTAACTTTAATTCCTCTGATAATGCTTTTGTTTTTTTAACTTTTAATGTGGGAAAAGTGTGTGAAAATAAAAAAATAGGAAATTTATCTTTTCATAAATCCCCCATTTTCAATGATTTTGGTACACCTAACAGGATTTGAACCTGCGACCGTTGGATTCGAAGTCCACCACTCTATCCAGCTGAGCTATAGGTGCATAATTTTTAGTTTATACAAAAAAATTACTAAATATATTTGTGTTTTTATGAACACTATTTAGTAATTGGTATGCTTTAAAATTTATCTTTAGTACAAAAAATAATTGGAGCGGGTGAAGGGAATCGAACCCTCGTAACTAGCTTGGAAGGCTAGCACTCTACCATTGAGTTACACCCGCATATCAAGTTTAAAATTAAGTGGTCGGGGTGACAGGGATTGAACCTGCGACCTCATGGTCCCAAACCACGCGCGCTCCCATCTGCGCCACACCCCGATATTTGAATTTATCACTCAATTAATATATTAATAAAAAATGGTGCGTTTTAAGGGATTCG
>NZ_DKLM01000105.1:38088-44393 GCF_002455975.1 Clostridium sp. UBA6640 | reverse complement strand
TATTTTTGCCCCTCCTTAATTTTTGTAAATTAAGGCAAAGACCTATGAAAAAGTAAGCTCATGTATTATGAGAGCCTAGTTTCTAGCATCTCAAGAAAAATATTTAATTAAAGATGCCTTTTAGCTAATAGATACATTAGGCTCCAAGCAAAGCATAGCTAACTGAGTCATTATGGTCTTTGCTTGAAGCATATCATTTACAGTACAATTAAATATGTTATAACTTCTCATAGTAAATATGTTATAACTTCTCATAGAACATCACTCCTTTTTAAGTCATAATATATAATTATGCATTTAACTATGAATTCCTTCTATTTTATCCAATTTTTATCTTATAAAAGCTATAATTAAATTTCTACATCGATATAAATATATTTACTCAATTTATAAAGAGAGTTAGTAATAATATGTAGTCCAAGTAATTTTATATTTATACTTCATAATTTTTTCTAAATCCCATAATTTTTCTAAATTTATTTTTTGTATAAAACTCATAGACCTCTTCATCTGCAAGTAATTCTATTCTTGTTTTAGGATATAGCTGATGACAAATATCTAATAAAGCTTTTCCTATCCCTTTTCCTCTATAAGCTCTATGTACTATAATCTCTGCTATAAAGGTAGTGATATTACCATCTGTAAGACCTCGTACTAGTCCAACTATTTTATCTCCTTCAACGGCTACAATGGCAATATTAGAATTTTTCCATGCTTCTAAAGCATCCTTATCTCTATTTATAAATGTTATCCATCCTTCTTCTTTATACAAGTTTTGAATAGAAGAAAAATCACTTTCTTTAAATCTTCTAACACTGACGTCTTGTATTAATTCAATGTTAAATAATGATTTATCATTTATAATATAATCTTCCATAAAAAACCCTCCAATCTATATTAAGAAAAAAACTAATTTATAAAACTCTTACTATAAATAATTAAAGTCATTATAAATAGATTATTTTATAATTTATTTGAAATTGTTTATATAAATCTATATATTTCTAATTAGATAAATTGAAATTTGCAACAATTTTTTATACTGTTTAACCTTGAAGACCATTAGACTGCCTTTCCATATTTTCTATAACAATATCGTGAATATCACCTAGTGAAGAAGAGTACTCAAGCACTTTCCATGGGGTATTTGTGTGAAAATGAATTTTAATCAATTCCTCATCACCAACTACAAGTAAACAATCACCTTCAATATTTTTTGTAATATACTCGTTTATTTTATCTTCTGAAAGACTCTCTCCTTCAATCAATAATTGCGTGTCAAATTTATATTCAATCATAATTATCCTCCTCTTATATCTGTTCTAAATTTATCTGTATACTTGAAATAGATTATAGCACAATATATTTGCTTCTAAAATAATAAGGTATTTTTATAAGTTATTCACTTTTTTTACTTGTGATTTTAAAATCTAATATTATGAATTAAGTAACTACAGATTATACTCAAACTTAAAACAATACATCTAATTAAAATATAGTATTTTATCTTTTCCCAATTTGGTTCTATCCCCAACTCTCTTATGAACATATCCGTATATTTGGGTTCAAAATCCATTAGTTCACGAACGCATAATGCAATATCTTGATAAAAATCACTTATACCAGCTCGTCCCATATCTATAAAGTCTATAATCCCTGTTCCATTCGTAAAGTAATTATTAAAACAATAGTCCCCATGGGAAAAAGTCAGTTTTTCTTCTGTCTTATTCTCTATAAGGTATCTATATACATCTTCGGGAGCATATAATCCCTCTGTATATAGATTTTCATCTATTCTTCCTGTTATGCCACTTTCAATTTTTTCTCTTGCCTTCTCTAATTTTGCATCTATCCTACTATCAAAGGGGCAATCATTAACATCCACACTTTGTAATAATTTGATCCCCTTGGCAGCTAATTCTAGTAGCTTTTCTGGTCTACTGCGATAAGTATCATCCTCTAGTATCTTACCTTTCGCAGCTTCAATTAACATATATGAAACATTATCCTCTACAACTCTACAAACAACTTTTGGTACTGGCAGTTTCCCTATAAGCCACTGATACATATCATATTCTCTTATAACCTCATCATTTATCTTTTCAATCTTTAAAAAGAATTCTTTACAAGTATCATAGTAACGAATCACCTTTGCTCTTGACATACCTTCCTTACATTCTTCAGACTGCATCAATACTATTAGGTCTTTTATCTGTTTTGGTAAGTACATATTATACCTTCACTCATACTTATTAGGGCCTCTAATTCTTAATTTATAATCTTAAGTGTAATCTCTGATTGATTTATTATCACTTATCTTTTATATTTATTATTCCATTAATCAATTTCCAAATTATGAATTCAACTAATTTACAATTCATCATATATGCTTTCTCATATCCCTCTTTATAATATAATGTTATATCTTTAACACTTAAAGTCATTCCAATTTACTGGAGTAACTTTTCCATTTTGCCAATCCTCTTTTGTAATGCCATATCCAATTGCATCATATGCTTTTCCATCATTACCTACCCATGCTTTTCGGTAGTGTGATTCTTTAAGAAAACCACACTTATGGAATACACATCTCATAGCATAATTATCCTGCCTTGTATTACCCTCTATCCTATTCTTATCAGAGTAATTATTAAATATATAGTCAACAATCCACTTCACAGTGCTTGTCCCAATTCCCGTGCCTTTGTACTTACTAGAAATTCTTATATCAAATAATGGATCACCATCTTCTAAATCATAAATTCTTATCATTCCTACCTTTATATCTTGGTCTAAAATAACCCAAAATGTTTTGCAGTCATCCCCAGTGTAATATTGATTTTCATAACTCTTTCTAATTCTTTCTGGCTTTGGATTTGGTGTTCCATAAAACTCCCAAGTATCTGATGTTAAAAACTCTATCAAAGCATCAATTTCATCTTTAAATTCTTTAAATAGTATTTTCATTATTTTCTTTCCTCCCATAAAAATTATAAGTATTTCGATTTAGAGATTTACGTTAAAACCTACATATCCTCCATGTTACACCACTCAACACACTTTTAATATCCATAAAAAGTCCACCCATATTTTACTTTCATAACTTAAATCTCATTCATTTCACAAGTTAAAGTAATCTGAGCTTAATTTATACTAAGAATTGCTCCCTATAAGAATATTACAGATGACTATTATATAATTTATAATAGTCAGACTCACCCATATATTTTTATAGCTATATAGAACTCATAACAAATTTAAAACATCCTATTATCTAATCTTCAAATGAGGCTTCTATTAATTAGTTCATCACATATTGGTAGGATGAAAGAAAAATACCGCATGTTCACATTGAATAATACGATATTGTGAATAAATTATATAATTGTTACGCTCTAAAAGAACATTGTGTGTTAATTGGATACGCTTATAATCCTGTACAATTTGTATTATTTATGACATAAATCATATGATCAGTCCACTCATCAGATTCAAAAATAAATCCTTTTCGGATACATTCAAACTTCATTCCTGCTGCTTCTGCGGTCTTTTGAGAAGCTATGTTGCCCAAATTTATATGCGCTTCCAGCCGATGAAAGCAAAGTTCATTAAAAGATATATCAATCATAGCCTTCACCATCTCACTTCCATAACCCTTACCCCAATGCTGGTTGAGTAGCCAATACCCAATTTCTGCCCACTGAAAATTCCTTCGCTTAATAGTTTTTACAATAACTCCACCGATATAGCTCCCATCCTCCTTTTTAAATACTTTAAACTCATATGCTCTATCACTTTTTGCATGCTGTTCTAAAGTATCTGCAGTTTCTTTGCAGAAAGATTCTGTAAAAATATCTGTTAGCTCAATCTCTTCTCCATCATATTTGTTTTGCAGTGCACCCTGACCTTTTAAACCACACTGAATTGTTTCAAAATCTTCATCCCTCATTGGCCTCACTACAAGCCTTTGAGATTCTCTTCTAATACTCATATAATCCGTTATTTGCATTTATTAACCTCCAAAAATTGGAATAATTACTTATTCACTTTCTTTAAATCCTAACTTTTTAGTATTCATTACATAGAAATACATCTTAATAAAACATGACTTTTCAAAGAACATGTGTTACTTTTGATTCATTTAATAGTCATAAAATGAATGAAGAAAACACTCATTTTATTCCCTTCTTCATTTTTATTTGATACCCAAATCCCTGAATAATAGTAAAAAAATTAAAGCTTTTTTTATATGCCTTAAATCCCAATTTCTCATATAGTCGTTTTGCATTGGTGTTTTTGGATAGCACTTCTAAATAACATTCATCGTATTCTGGTAATTGGCATACAAAATCTAACAGCTTTGTAGCTATTCCTTTTCTACGCATATCTGCATCAGTAGTCAAGTAATCAATATATAAGTCGGAATCCTTCTTTACTGCTGGAGTTTCTGCAATCAACTTAAGCTGTTTATATATCATCATTCCTTTAATTTTTCCGAATATTTTTTGACATACTTGGATATCAAAACAAAATACTCTTTTCTTATTTGTGCCAATCCCAAGAATTCCAACAATTTTTTCCTTATAGCAACAAACATAAATCATTGAAGTATCCAAAGATGGTAAAAAGAGTTCAACTAATTCAAACTTATTTTCTGTAAATAAGAATATATTTCTAAATCCATCAACAAATAATTCAACAGCTTCACGTTTTTTTGTTTCATGTAAATCACTAAGACAATATACCTGTAAATCAACCATATACACAATCTCCTATTAAATAAATAGTGATAATTTTATAATATTTAGTACACTTTCTATACACTAATTAATTTTATATAATCTGTAGTATTTGTGATTTTTTATTTATAAAGCAAGAAGATTCCGATTCTTCAATGAATATTAATTTAATAAACTAAAGTATACATTTATAACATCTATATTTATCTTTAATCTCAAAACCTGCAGCTAAAGCTGAATTTAATTCATCAGGGCAATCTTCATCAATAAAATATACAATTTCCTTTAATGTACCAAATTCATTATATAACTGCATCAACATTTCATCGATTAAGATACTTTCAATACCACTATTTTTATATTCTTCATCAATAAACAAACCAAAAACTTCTTTTTCTTTTGGGTCTAGTAATCCCTTAACAAAAATACTTCCGTGAATCCCTTCATCTTGCCTAAAAGCAAATACTCGAAAGCTATCTATATTCTTTTGCAAATTTTTACTATTATAATACATTCCTAAAGGAATAGCATATTTATCATGAAATATAGCGTACTCTTTAAAATCACTTTCAGTAATTTTTTCTACATGATCATGTTTCTGATTCATACGTGGTTCTAAATTATATAGCCTGGTGTCATTACTATAACTAACGCATTCAATATTCTTTTTCTTAAAAAATTGGTTTGCATCTTTATTGGAAAGAGGTACACCTATTAATAGTTCATATCCTGGTAATTGCTTTCTTATATAATCAACTAATTCTTCTGCAATTTGTTCATAATTTTCCCTTATTAAAAACATTTCTGTTGATGCATATTTCTCATCATATTCCCAGTAATAAACACACACTCCTGATAATACATCTTCCTGATAGCAAGCTACTATATTTCTATTATCTGAACGAATAGCTCTTTCAATATTTTCTTTAATATTCTTCATTGATTCCCTTCTTGGATAACTAGCATGTAAATCATTTTGACTTAATTCCCATGCAAAATCAATTATTTCCTCAAATTTATAAATTGTTTTTATCATTGTTCATTCCTCATTTATCATTAATATTTAAATTTGTGTTTAGCTCAATTTATTAGTTCATAATCATAAAATTTGCTCTTGATAATTTTATGATTATGAACTAAGTTCTCTCATATACTACTTTAAAATCTTCAAAAATCACTGGCATATCTTCGCTAAACTCATATCCAAGTTCAGTTCCCTCTTCCTTAAAGAAACAAAAATTCCTATAAGCTTCGCATTACTGCGTCAGTTTCAGTCACTGTGGTACTCATTTACCTTAGTAAACTCTGTTCCTCGTTCCTTCACTTCCTTGTACTGCTTGCTTCTATTAATTTTTAGAGAGAACATGTTCAGCACGCCAAGATTCTAATGTATCATCCTCGCCCTCTCGCTTACAAATATCATAGGTAATATCTGAAAATGGAATAATTGTTACTGCAATTGTTTCAATAACACATCGTGGTACACCTTCCCAGTTAGTAATAATACTTAAATCACCAACCTCGGGTACACGCTCACCTTCAATTTCATACCCCCATAAACTACAG
>NZ_DKLM01000105.1:0-38068 GCF_002455975.1 Clostridium sp. UBA6640 | reverse complement strand
CAATTAACACCAAACGCAATAATTCATTAGCCCATTTTTCCGTTAATTCAAAATGAAATACATCTAAATATGTCGTTGTTTCATCTCTGCCTGTTTCCCTTAAAAATGTTTTCCAAAATATATCAATTTTTTCTTGTGAGTATTTTTCATTTTCCATTACTGCCAGCTCCTTGAATTTAACTATAAAATATAATCCAATTGTCCAATTAAAATTCTCGTTTCTTATTCTTCTTAAATTTTATCTTTTTTAAGATAACTAACTAAAATGAAATTATCAATATTAGAATTATATTCAATCCAAGGTTGAACATATCCTCTATCTCTATTATCTAAATATCTTATTGTCCATTCATCATCATTTAGCAAATCTCTATTTCCATGTAACATTGGGTAACATGCTGAATACACTGGATGAATTAAAGATAATATGCATGTACCATATTATTTCCTAATCTTCTTTTATACCAAACCCTATCCATCTACCATCAATATCCTCAACTACAAATTCTTTATTATGGTAATCCGTACAAAATAATGGGCGAACAATATTTGCACCCATATCTTGTAATTCTTCTTGTAATTTTTCCTGATTATCTGTTATAAAATATGCATCATAACCATATCCATATAGACTCCTATTCGGGATTACTTCTTGTCCATTTGATTTTGTTAATATAATTTCTGTAGAATCACGATATAAACAAATATGTGGTTCTTTTCCGCCAAGATATTGTACTGCTTTAAATCCCATTACTTTCTCATAGTAATCTGATGTATTTTTTATATTGGGTGTTGGAAACACACAATGTGACATATACAACATTTTTCCCATAATATTTATCCTTTCTAATAAATACTTTAATACATAACCTATATTACAATTGTGATTTAAACACGCTGACTTTACCCACATTATAATATATTTTCAAATTTATAAAGTTTATCTATAAAATATTGAAAGGTACTTTTGTTCTTTAGTTCATCATGAATAAAATAATAATTTAGAGCCATCTCTACAGTTTTTGTGCAAGATATAAGTCTAAATTTCATATAATTTCTTAGACAAATTGAAATTTAACAACTTCCAGCTATGCTAATTTGCCATAGTTGTTTTTCATATATAAACTTTTAGTTAATGCGTAAAGCTTGCTATCTTGAAAGCCAATATTGCAGTAGTAGTATTCTTTCGCATGACCTTCTAACATCATTCCGACTTTTTCTAGCACTCTGCCCGAAGCTTTATTATTCACAGAATGAGAAGCCTCAATTCTATTCAATCCAATTTCAATAAACATATATTGCAAAACTGTTTTTACAGCTTCAGTTGCATAACCGTTAGACCAAAAATTTCGTTCAATACAATAACCCATCACCGCTTTTTGGTCAAAATCATCAATCCCTACTATGCTAATAGAACCTATCAGTTCGCTATTTAACTCTATTCCCCATTGATATGTATGGTCAGATTTATAATCATCAAATACTTCAACAATGTAACCACGACTAAATCCTGAATTAGGATGAGGATTCCAGCGTTCATATTTACACACTTCTGGGTCACTCATCCACTTGTAAACCATATCAGCATCTTCTGGCAATATTTTTCGCAATACTAATCGCTCTGTTTTTAATATTTGTGTTCCTTTATGATTCAACATAATACTAAACTCCTCCCGTACATTATATAAATAATCTGTTTAGTATATCATACCAATAATCTTTACTTCACATTTTTACAAATGAGATTAAATGGAATATTTCAACCATATTGTAACATGGCTTCAAATATCATATTATTTAATTTTCAAAGAACATATTTCACTTTTAGGTCCTCTTATAATCATATTATTCAATGTGCTCTTCCTTTATCTTAATAATCTCTATCTCTGGATAAGTTCCCTTAAGTAGACTACATAAACTCTCCACTCCAAAGATTTCGGTGAATGTATGGCTTCCTACAATAAGATTTATATTTGCCTGCTTTGCATATTGAATTGTATATAATATCTTTTCTCCAGTAAAATATGCATCACATCCTAAATCCACAGCTTCCTTCATATCAATAGCTGAGAATCCTGCCCCTGTTACAACTCCTACTTTCTTAATTTTCTTATCATTATTCTTCCAAATACGAACTGACTCCTCTAATAGATTCTCTATGTTGTCTGTTAAAATCTGAAGACTTATAGGTTCATCTATTTCTCCAACTCTTCCGCTATAGAAGCCTTCCTCATGAGCAAACTTTTCTATAACTTTAAAACCTAATTTCTCAAGCAATGAAACATTTGTACCAAACTCAGCATCGTCTAAGGGAGCATGTATATAAAAATGAGATATATTATTCTCTTTTAGTATACTAAGAGCCTGCTTCTTCATTCCATCTATCCATTCCCATGCATCATGGTGAGTTATTAGTAGATCCACTTTATTAATAGCTGCTTCTCTAGCAGAGTCCGGAGTTAAATTAGTACAATATCCTATTTTTCTTATACTGTTTCCTCCTATATTAGTAAAGCCATATTCTCCTTTCCCCTCTACTAGATTTAGTTTTTCTTTTGTAAATACATCTATAATGAATTTTTCAAAATCTTTTATTAGCATAATTTTGCCTCCATCTCTTATATTGAATTTAAATATCCTGCAATAAAGGCCCCTTGTAATTTTCTAACTTCATCTTTAAAATGCACGTGATCGCAGTAAATATCTCTACCTAAATTTTTAGTAAAGTTATATAAATCTATAATTTTCACATTACTGTCTTTCATAACTGACGTTAAAACCTCATTATATTTTTCAACATCACTACTATATCTTAGAACTCCAGCTTTTCTTGCATTGTGAATTTCATCAATAATAGGTGTTAAGGATATCCATATAACTTCATTAGCCATTTTCTTCGAGATTTCAACAATGCTCTTTAGATTCCTTCTATATTCATCTATTTCAATTTGAACACTATTAGATTCTCTGTCCCTTCTAAGATCATGCATTCCGCAGTTTATTATTAGAACATCATATTTTCTTCCTAAGTTATACTCCTCTTGAAGATACTCTAAAACCATACTACTATCTCCCGCATTAGCTCCAACTGGCTTGTCTAAATCTATTAGAGCATGCTCTAATCCTCTTTTTCTATCATAGGCAAATTTGTTCTTTATCATTTCTCTAAGATATGGACCATAATGGATTGATATGCTGTCTCCTATTACAAATAAACTCCTCATAGCTTTCACCTATTCTTCCCAAGCCTTTCTCATTTCATAAAAGTCCTTGTCCTCACCATTTACATGCCACATAAACTCTTCACTAACTGTAAATCCTAATCTTTCGTAAACTTTTATTGCTCTTTGATTAAATCTAGCAACCAGTAAGGATATCTCAGTAAACTTATACTTTTCTCTTCCAAATTCTAAAAGGGCTGTTACTACTTCTACTCCCATGCCTTTACCTGTTAATGAAGGCTTCATTTGAACTCCAAATGAAACTCCTTCTTCATCAAATTCAAAGCAGCAGTTTCCTATTAATTCATTGTCCTCATTATATATAGCATAGGTATTCTCTTCTTTATGAAGATTTAGTGCCCATTCTTTTTTTAATTCTGTTTTGTCATTATCATAAAAGGAATACTCTCCTTCAAACTTCCAAGTAGCAACCTCTCTTGAATCAGCTTCTGTAGGTTTTCTAAATTCTAGATTCATTTACGGTTCCTCCAATACATATTTAACTCTTTTTACTAAGCCTTAAAAAACATCCCTAATCCACTAACAATTTACCTTATATCATAGTTATAGCAAATTACTACTTTATCCTTATAAAAACCTTCCTTAAGATATAAACTTAAAGCCTTATCATTTTCTCCATTCACAGTGAGCATCCCCCTATCTATACCAAGAGTTTTTCCATGGTGCAAAGCTGATCTTAAAAGGTTTCTTCCAAGAGCTTTTCCTTGATACTCAGGCTTTACTGCTAGAGAATATATAAATGCATATTCTATGCTCTCTTCAATCTCACTTGACACACCCACTATTCCAACTGGCTCATCATGGTTATATAGAATTTTCATACCTCCTGGTAATAAGTCTCCATCATATTGCATTTCACTTATCATTTCAGGAGTTCTAGGTGTTTCACTACCTTTAAGTTTTGCAAATCCTGCATTTCTAACTTCACACCAATGCTCCTCATCTCTATTAAAATCAAAAGTTTTTAAATTAAACCCTTCAGGAAATATTGATTCTGCTATAGGCTTTATATCTCTTTTAAGATGAAAGGAATATCTTTCAATATAAAAATTCAAACTATTAAGAATATTTATAGTATCTTTCTCCTCTTCTTTGGCAAAAACAAATATCTTATTTATATCTTCTGTATGTTTTAATATTGCTCTTAGCAGCTTTCTGTAATATTCTACATTATTTGTTATGCTATGAAATATTCTAAATCTACCCCTTTTACCTTTTTTATAATATTCATCAATAATAAGAGAAGCTACTCCAATAATATTCTCTTCCTCATCCATTAAAAGGTAGGTTGGGTTTTCTTCACCAAGTTTAAACTTTTCTAAATCCTCATCATATAAGAAGCTATCATCTACTTCTTTTCTATGACTCTTACAATAACTTATGAAACCTCCCATTCTTTCTTGTGATAAATTCTCAATTTTCATTTTATACCATCCTTTATTGATAATATGACTTTTAATCTACTGCTTCCCTAATATGTAATCTAAATAGCCAGATATATACTTTTAATAGCTACAATACTTTATCAATAGTTTCTAAAATTATCTCTGGATAACCTTTATGAACATTATGCCCTGAACCTTTAGCCAAGATTAGTTCTGATTTTGATGAATAATTTAGTTTTTCTCTATTCAACTCTTGAAGTAAATTTTCAAAAGTTCTCGCTTCAGCTTCCGGTATTCCAACCTTTATTAATTTATTTATTTCTATGTCTTCATCTCTTACTATTGATTTTATTGGCATATCCTTTAACATTTCTATAGACAGCTTCTCTATCTCTATCCCACTGTCTATCATATTTTCGAGTTCAGAACTTTGAGCTCTGTAAAACTTAGAACTAGTTAAAGCTTTTCTTATACTTTCCTGAATTTCTTTCGAAAATCCACTATTATAACCTAAAATGCTTGGATTAATTTCTTTTTTAAGCTCATCCTCATTGATATTACCTAGCTTCTTTAATCTTTCTATTGCCTTAACTGTAGGATATTTTTCTTGTATGGATTGGAGCTGTCTTTTTAAATTTTCTACTTTATACATTTCTACTGGAGATGAGTCCACCAAAACTAAAGCCTTCACCATTTCTGGATATAATTTTGCAAAGTTGAGCACACACATTCCTCCAAAAGAATGTCCTACTAATATTACTGGTTCATTGATACCTTTTTTTGCTAACAATAATTTTAAATTTTCAGCTACTCTTCTTGTTGTGCATTTCTCTTTTGCTATTGAACTGTTTCCATAGCCCTCTCTATGATATAAAATTACTGTTGCTTTCTTAGAAACTTCTTTTGCTATATCATACCAATCATAAAATAGAGATCCAAGCCCTGTTTCAATCACTACAACTTGTTCACCTGTACCTTGAATAAAACCTTCTAATATTGCATCTCCTATATTTATTAATTCTATGTCCATGCTAACCCGCCTTTATTTATTATTATTTTTCAAAAAATAGCTTATATATTTCTTCTTTTCTTTATCTGATTAATACAGAACTCTATATCCTCTTTATTCTTTAAACAATATACTTCTTTTCCCTCTGATTTTTCTTCTATTTCTTTTAATATAGTAGGTTTACTATCTTTATGGAAATTCCATATCCATTTTATAAATTCCCAGTCTATTTTCTCGTTACATCCTACTGTCAAGTCACTTCTTGTTTTGCCACTATATTTAAATCTTCTCTTAACTACCCTATATAAACATTTCCCCCTTGGCACATCAATAAAAATTATTGTATCAGCAGTATTAAGTCTTATATCTAAAACTCCACTATAATTTCCATCCATAATCCAAGATTCTTTTTCAACATAACTTTTAACTCTCTCGCTAAATTTTTCACTAGGAACCTTAACCCATCCTGGCGCCCAAAACAAAGTATCTAAATGAATTACCTCTATGCCAGTTATTTCTCCTATACTCTTAGCTAATGTGGATTTTCCTGAATCTGGTGAACCTAAAATCATTATCCGTTTCATATTCATGACCTCTAAATTTCATAAGTATAATTTTAATTACTCCTACTTAATCTTTATTTTTAGCATAGTTCAAGCTTTTCATCTATCTCATCAAATTCTTCACTAGTCATTCCATAGATTACTTCATCATAATAGTTTCCATTGGTATATATCATTCTTCTAATTACCCCTTCCTTTTTAAATCCTAAGGCTTCATGGAGCTTCATTGATCTTTCATTGAAGGAGTACACATAAACGGTAGCCTTTTGATATCTTAATTCTCTAAAATAATATCTTAGTATTATTTTTATAGTTTCCTTTGCATATCCATTTCCCCAGTATTCTCTTGATATACCTAACCCATATCCAAAGGTTCCTATTCTACTATTACAATTTATAATATTTATATTTCCTACTGCTATTCCATCGCTATTTTCTATAATCCATGTAAATTCATCATTTTCTGGTGCTGTTTTTGACTTTTGTTCAACCATATTAGCCATTGCTTCACAGTTTCTTGGAAAATGTATTTCATCACAGTATCTATCAGCTTCACAATCATAATCATAGGACCATTTGTAATAACTTTCTGCATCTTTTAATTCTACTGCTCTAAGTCCAACTTTTTCACCTTTCCAAAAATTATAGTTCATAATATTTTCTCCTTTAACTATAATTGAATCTCCATAACCACTTCTCCCCAAGCTATTTCTCCAGTTTTTCTAAATCCTATGCTTTCATATAGCTTATCAGCAACAGTATTTTCTGGCTCAAAGCTTGTACATAATGTTATATTTCCTTTCTCTTTTTTCATTAAATCTATAAATAATTCTATAGATTTTTTTCCGTATCCCCTACCTTGATGCTTCTTATCCATCATTAGTCTGCACATCCACCATTTGTTAGTATCTTCATCAAAGCTATACATTAAAAATCCCACCATGGCTTCTCCATCATATATACCCATTGGATAACAATAATCCTCATATTTGGATTCCAATAATGAATAGTAATTTGAAGCTACAAATTTTCTTTGGCTCTCTTCTACTTGAAGTTCAATGCACTCTTCCCAGTTGTCTCTATTAATTTCTTTTAAAATAATTTCCATTCTTATCTCTCCTTAATATATCTTCTGTACCTGCTTGTACAGAAGTTGATTTTAATTGTTTTATAACCTACATATAAATAATACGTCTTTAATCTTTCATTTAATTTACATCTCCATAAATTATAATAAGCTCTTTAAATCCTCATCATGATTTGCATATAATTGTTTAAATTCATTCTCTAAAATACTCATTATAATTTCATTATGATATTTACGATTAAAGTATAAACTATCTCTTCTAATTCCTTCCTTTTTAAATCCTAAGGCTTCATGGAGCTTCATTGAAGGAGTACACATAAACAGTAGCCTCTTGATATCTTAATTCTCTAAAATAATATCTTAGTATTATTTTTATAGCTTCCTTTGCATATTGCTATTCCATCAATATTTTCTATAATCCATGTGAATGTATCATTCTCCGGTATTGCTTTTGTCTTCTTCTCCACCATATCGATCATTGCTTCACAATTTCTTGGAAAATGTATTTCATCACAGTATCTATCAGCTTCACAATCATAATCATATGACCATTTGTAATAATTTTCTGCATCTTTTAATTCTACTGCTCTAAGTCCAATTTTTTCACCTTTCCAAAAATTATAGTTCATAATATTTTCTCCTTTAACTATAATTGAGTCTCCATAACCACTTCTCCCCAAGCTATTTCTCCAGTTTTTCTAAATCCTATACTTTCATATAATTTTTCAGCCACAGCATTTTCCGGTTCAAAGCTAGTATAAAGTTTTATATTTCCCTTTTCTTTTTTTAATAAATCAATTAATAATCCTATAGCTTTTCTTCCATATCCTTTATCTTGACATTGCTTGTCCATCATTAATCTATCCATCCACCATTTGTTAGCATCATTATCAAAGCTATACATTAAAAATCCCACCATGGTTTCTCCATCATATATACCCATTGGATAACAATGATCTTCATATTTAGATTGCAATAATGAATAGGAATTTGAAGCCACAAATTTTCTTTGATTCTCCTCTACTTGAAGTTTAATGCACTCTTTCCAGTTGTCTATGTTAATTTCTTTTAAAATAATTTCCATTCTTATCTCTCCTCAATATATCTTCTGTACCTGCTTGTACAGAAGTTGATTTTAATTGTTTTATAGCCTACAAATGAACAATGTAGTTTTAACTTTTAATTAAATTTATATTTTTGTGAATTACAATAAGCTCTTCAAATCCTCATCATAATTTGTATATAATTGTTTAAATTCCTCTTCTAAAATACTCATTATAATTTCATTATGATATTTATGATTAAAGTATAAACTATCTCTTTTAATTCCTTCCTTTACAAATCCTAATTTTTCATAAACATTTATTGCTCTTTTATTAAATTCGAATACATTTAATTCAATTCTATGAAGATTAAACATTCCAAAACCATAGTTTAGTGCTAAAATCATAGCTTCACTTCCATATCCTTTATTAAAATCTTCTTTTTTATTAATACCTATTCTTATATTAGCACTTCTATCTTTTACACTTACCTCACTGATAACAACTTCGCCAACGATTTCGTTAGAATCTTTAGAAAATATTAAAAAATCTACTCGATTGCTATCATTTTCAATTGCATTTAAGAAACTTTCTAAATTAGATTTCGTATAAAACTCTTTTGTTCCAGTAAAAACATTTGATTCGATGCTGGCATTTTTAAAACATTCACAGTATTCCTCAAGATATTCGCTTCCTAACTTTTTTAAATAGACCAAGTTCCCTCTTAACTCTAAAAAATTTATCATTTCTAATTTACATATTCCCATGTTTTACTCCCCTTCCTATTCAATTTCTAATTTATAAAAAATCTCATCATCCGCTTCAAATCCAGTAATAAACTGCTTAAAGCCTAAAGCAGAGTAAAGCTTTTCTGCTGATTTACTCTTTGGATGAAAACTTAAACAAATCCCATCACATTTAGTTTCTTCTTTAATTTTTTCTATTAATTTTTCTAGTGCATATTTACCGTAACCTTGTCCTTGATGTTTTTCATCAATCATATATCGAATCAACCATATTTCTTTATCCCTCTCATCTTCTGGACCATACATAGAAAATCCAATAATATCTTCATCTTTATATATACCTAAAGTTGTCCACTTAGGATAAAACTTAGATTCTGCAATTGAAATCAAGTTAGAATGTGGTAAATATGTCTCTTGTTCCTTAGATATCTTTAGAGCAATAGCTTCTCTCCAATTATCTGCTGTAATATTTTTAAAATATATATTCAATATATTATCCCCACTTCCTATTATTTCTGAATAAACTCTACCTTTAGTAGACGGGTTCTTGTTACAAATCCACAGCTCTCTAAGGTCTTTTTAGAGTTAATGTTATAATACCAACAACCACATATAGGAATTTCCCCATTTTCATAACATAATTTTTTTAGCTTAGTTATTATGGCTTTGCCTATGCCCTTTTTTCTATATGCCACACTTGTGAACATTCCTATGCTTGTGTAGCCATGTAATACTTGTCCTTTTTCAGTTATACCAAAGCCTAAAACCTCTTCTCCTTCAGCAAAGATAAATATTTCTTTCTCCTCAACTTGCTTAGGAACGTCCTCAAAAAAATCTCCACTGATTTGATTTATTATTTCTATGTCTTCACTTTCTGCTAATCTCAAAACTCCTCCGCCATAGGGCTTCACTGGTTCAGTATTCTCTTTATTATCTTGAAAAAAGTATGCTTGATTTTTTATCTCCTTATTTTCTACATCACAAATGCAGCTCAAAAATACTTCATCTGCAGTACATACATAAGCTCCTTCTATTGAAAATTTATCAAGTATACCACTAAAAACTTCTTGCGCATATTTTAAATATTTAAATTTCACATAAAATTGAGTTAATAGCTTTTTTTCAAAAATTGAGAAATAGCCTATGTCTACTGAATCTTTAACTATCTTATAAAAACCTGATGCCATTATATGGTCTTCTAAAAAGGAATCAAAGGGTGATGACAGTGTCTTTGTATATTCCGCCATTAATTCTGAAATCTTTTCAATGGTTGTAGGTTCAAATTTAAAATTCATATAGTATTCTCCTTATATTATCTTTAGCGAGAGAGTGTATAATGAGTACCAAATTCCCACTAAAACTAACTTCCTTTCATTTTATACTATTTTCTACGTATAACATATTAATAACTTTGTTGATAGTTCGTCATATTAGAATATTGCGAAACAACTTTTGATAATACTCATTTTTTACATATTGCTATAAGTGGTATCTTCATTTCCTGTTCCGTCATTCCAGCATGATTGGAAACAAATTGATTTGATTTTTGGGAATATACAATACCTTTGTCACTAATTGCTACTGCTAAATAATCTCCTATGAATTCTTCAAACTTAGGATGTATCTTTCCAACACCAAATATATTCTTTTCGATAACTTCTTCTTTTGAGTACAATAAAAAGTCGTTGCCAAAATTATAATTGAATTCAGTGGGGAAATCATTCAAATATTCATCTTTTATATAGAAAGCTGTAGCTCTTGTTTCGATAGAAGTTGGGCGTTTTAACATAGTAATTAACTTAGGATAATCACTCAAAATATAATGTTTCAAATTACAATGCCCATGGTCTGCAGTAACTATAACCACTGTATCATATAATTTTTTGCACATATCCGCTATTTTTTCTTCGAGTTCTTTTATATTCTCAGTAACCAGACTGTTGTAGCAACCAAACTCATGCATTAAGCTATCAGGATTTTCCCAATATCCATATATGTATTTCTTCTCGGAGGTAGCACACAACCGTTCTACTTCATGGGTCAATTCATCAAATGTGTTTATTTTATTACTTCCGAATTTCGATACACTATATGCGTTAGCTTTCCCAGCATCTCTTATTTTTTCGTAAATACTTTTATACGGTATAGATTGACTGGCAACATGATAATCCTCCGCCTGAATTTCTGTGTCTTTTTCCGTATTAATAAATGCGTTTACAATTTTATTTATTTCACTAAAATACAAACTCCATCCTAGCCACCCATGTTCCAAAGGGGTTAAACCACTTTCAATAGATGTAGTTGCTGATGTAGTAGTTGGAGGAAACACAGATGAATACTCTTTAATCAAATTCTTTCGAAAAAAACCATTTTCCGATAAATGATACTGTAATGTATCAACCCCTAATCCATCCAATAGCAAGATAACTACATTTTTATATTGATATTTCAAAAGCTCATCCACTTCTTTTAGTGTACTATGTTCGCTCTCAGCACCAAAATATTCTAAGATAGAGCAAGCAAGATTCACGATACTATTATTATAATCAACAAACATATTTTTCTCCCTCTACTTTTAACAGCTTATTATAAATAATCTTTAGTTCACCATTATTTACGATTTCGACTTACTCAATCTTTTTAGCTTTCGCCATTTTAAACTTCATCTGAAACTAAAAATTAGCTTTATAGCTCGCTGCTCTAATTATTTACTATCCCAAATATCAGTCTATCCTCATATTCATTCGTCGCCATATTATAGGCTGACTCTTTTCTAAGTCCTTTTTTTAAAAATCCAAGTTTTAAACATAACTTTATTGAGGCAATATTATCAGGATGTATGGATGCTTCAATTCTATGTAAATTTAAAGTTTTAAATCCATAATTAATAACCTTTTCTCCTACCTCACTCATTATGTTTTTTCTCCAATATTTCTTATTAAGCATATATCCTATAGTTGCACTTGAATTATTCCTATCAAAATTATTAAGTGTAATTAATCCTAGAACCTTATCTGTTTCCTTTTCTGCAATACACCATCTAACAAATCTTTTTTCATTAAAGCCTCTCAAAAAAGCTTCTACAGATTTTTTTGCCTGTTCAATAGTGGTCATAGGATTAGTTTGCTGATATCTAACTGCTTCTTTCTCAGAATATATATCATATATCTCACCATGATCTCCATATTTTACTTCTCTTAAAATAAATCTGTCCGTTTCAAGTATTGGAAAGATTTCGAACATTAAATCTATATAATTCATATTTTCATTATCCTTTCTGCTCAGGCTACATTCCAATTAAAGCTATAAGTCCTGTAGCTAGTGTTTCACCCCAGCCTAAATAATCATGTCCTGATGGAAAATTTTCATAAGCTACACTATATCCCTTATTTAGTAAGACATCTCGCATATTATTTATCACTTCCATCATTATAGGTTCGTCATCATATGGATGATTTTCTAATAATCCTGCATTTAAATAAAATTTTATAGGCAGCCTATCATTATTTTCATACTCTTTAGTAAGCCATTGATTTTCATACCAATAAGAGCCTGATTGAGAAAGTACATTGCCAAATATATGAGGATTTTTATAAGCTATGTGTGTAGCTGTTAACCCTCCAAGACTAACTCCTCCTATAATTCTCTCCTTCGGATTTTTACTTATATTATAATTTTCATAAATCCATGTTATTAATTCTTCAGATAAAAAGTCAGATAACTTTTCATTACAGGTAAGTTCCTCATATCTATTCTCTTTGCTTTCAACAAATACACAAACCATTGGAGAAATTCTTTCATCATTTATTAAGTTATTAAATACAGTTTCAGCACCCATATTCATATATTCAAAGCCATCAGTAAGAACTAACAAATTATATGGACTCCCATCATTTCTATAATTCCATGGAGTATAAACCCATATTCTTCGAGTATCTCCTAAAATTTCACTATAAAATCTATTTGATTTAATTTTTCCACTTTTAACTGACTCTCTAGATACTGTCCAAAATTCTTCTTCAACCTTAGGTAATTTTACTAATGAAAATTTCTGCTGTTTATCTTCTGGATTTTCTTCATCCTCTGCAAATTGAAATATATTAGGATTTAATGGATCTACAATTGAATTCTTCTTTATATTTTTATAGTTGTTGTCAAATTTATAATTTAAAGAAAAGTTATACTTAAATTTTACATCATTCCTAACTTTATAGGTTCTAAACCATATATCAGTGCCTTCAATATGCTCCATTATATTTTCCGAATAACGAAAGCCTGGAACTCCCCCATAAATTAATATATTTTCTATATTTTCTGTATCTCTGTATAGAAAAGTTACTAATACATTACTATTATCTATTTCTTCCACTAAAGGTGTACCTATTCTTTCTATATCTAGCCAAAACTCTTCAATTGCACTATAATTTTCTTTTTCTATTTCTCTTAATAATTCACTTAATTTGCAACTTTTAAAATTACTCATACTCATAATAATTTTACCTTAGCATATAGTAGATTATCATAGTATTCTCCCTGAAACTCTAAAACTTTTCTAAGTTGCCCTTCTTTAACAAAATCATTTTTAATTGCAACTTTTTCACTAGCTTTATTTCTTGGGTCCATTCTTATTTCAAGTCTAACTAGATTTAGTTCTTCAAAGGCTATCTTCTCTAGTTTAACTACAACTTCTGATGCAATTCCTTTATCAAAGCAGTTTCTATCTACAAAATATCCAAGTTCTCCTATATGTGGTGACTCTCGAAATATTTTAATGTTACAACCTCCCACTAAAATTCCCCTGTAAATTATAGAATAATTATACTCAAGATTATTTTTTCTTTTGTACTCTCTTTTTTTAATCCATTTAATTTCTTCTTCAACATCCTCTGGAATAGCTGCATGATAAAATTCATACTTTCCATCTTTTAAAATTCTTAAATATTCTTCTGCTTCCTCTATTTTAGGATAACGAAGTTCAATCATTTTTCTCACCTCTTCATACATTCTCTTATTATTTACCTTTTCGATTAATATTTTTATAATTGATGCCTAATATGTTTACTTAAAATCTATGTAAAAATAAAATAGCTATATCCATTCCTCCTTAGAAATAGATATAGCTATTTTATTTATGCATATAAAAAGTCCTAGTAATACCCTAGGACTTAATCACAAACATAAAACCTTAAATTGCTTTTAAAAATCTATATTTTGAGGCAGGGTATAATTTGTATTTCTATTAAGTTTAGCTTCATGTAAATTATTATTATTTAACATTTTCCTACCTCCTTTTTATTGGTTATATTCCTATTATAGTTTTTAATTGCATTATTTGTCAACTATTATTTAATTAATTAATTATATAAATTTGATGTTTAAATATGAAATAATGAATTTTTATGAAATACATATATATTTAAAATAGTATTATATTTTTATAAACTTGTTTTTTTCATATATGCTTTTTCTGCCAAGCTTATAAAGCCCAACTTATCATAGAATATCTCCGCATCATTTCCTACAGTGACATTTAGTCTTATAGCTGGATAGCTGTTAGCTAAAACATCTAATGTCCTCTTCATAATATTAGTTGCTAATCCCTTACCTTGATACTCAGGATGAACAACGAAATCAAAAATATAAGGTAATTCGTTAACTAAGCTCACTGTACATGCACCAATTAATTTATTCTTTTTAACATCATAAATCAATGTAGACCAATCCATAGAAGCCTTCATAGCTTCTGCATGATTGAAATAAACCTTAACATTTTCTACTTGAAAATCATAGGACTGTGATGCAATATACAAAAGTTTATTTTTGCTGTAAGTTTCATAATAAAGTTCTGCCATTTCCTCAACATGTTTACGTTCTGGTATTGCAACCTTATATTGATCATCCCATATTATATCAAAATTGCTTGTAGCACAAGCCATAAGTTTGTCTACTCTCTGAAGTCCAAATCCAACAGCTTTATAGTAGTCAATTGAGTGTAAATCAGCATCTGGAACTATAATATCTTCATTTATGTCAGATATAGAGTGAGCATATGAAGTTAAAGCTTTAATTAAATCTTCCTTATTGTTAAATGGTGGTATTGTAAATATACATTTAATCATATTAGGCTTTATAAGTGCCCCGCCAATTCTTTTATTATTCCTTATTATCCAATAGCAGAAATCTATTTTTATATAACGATTGATTTCTCCTTGAAAACTTAATGGCATCCATTCATTAAAATTACTTAATCTGTAAATTGCATGATACCTGCTCCACTCCTCTGAATTAGCTTTGCAAATTTTATACTCTTTTAAATAACCCATAATATTACCTTACCCCCTATCCTAAGCTGCAATATAATATATATTTTTATTCAATAGCCCTAATAGCATTAACTATACTATTTTTAAATATTTTTCTCGAAGAGGTAAGAGCTGCTGTGACACAAGATATTGCTACTACTAGAAAAACACATAATATAGTTATGAATGGGAATCGCCATATCATTCCTGGCATAAAAACTTTTCGGGTACCTGCAAAAAATAAATAAGATAATAAAGTACCTACAGTTACTCCTATTATACTTCCAACTCCGCCGTAAATTAAGCTTTCATTTATGATAAGCTTCTTTAATTCACTATTACTCATTCCTACAGCTCTAAATACTGCAAATTCCTTTTTTCTTAGTGCCATACTTGTTCTCATTATTCCAAATATATTAGTTATACTTGATAAGGATGTTATAATAATAAAGCTATAAAAAAATATTCCTACTTTAAAGTACTGTTCTTTAGTTTTTGCTAACTCTTCTTTATAATCTTTTAAAATTAAAGTCCTATCGTTTTTTATATTATTAATTATATCTTTCTTTACTTCCATATAGCCATCTTTATTGTCTAGGTTTATTTCTACAGTACTATACCCATCAATATCTAAATATTTCTTTAGCATGGTATCACTCATTATGACTTCTGTATATATAGAATTATCCTTAGGTATATATTCTTTATTGTTTAAAATTGCTCCTATTGTTACTTCTAATTTAGCATTATCATTTATTGAATTTGAATAGACTCCTTTAGATATTGTAATTTTATCTCCTACTTTAAAATTAGTAAAGTTATTATACATTAGGTTTTGAACTAAGATACATATAGGTTCTTTTTCCATTAAATCTAAATCTATTTTTCCTTCTTTTATTTCTGATCTAAGTTTTTCTAACTCTCTTCTGCTATACCCTAATTCTGTTACTGTATTATATATTTGCCCTTTTTTATTAGCTTCTTTATAAAAATCAAATCTATTAGCTTTATCCTGAAAATCTTCAATACACTCTTTCGTAATCTTATCCCTAGATTCCGTTAAATAAATCCATCCACTATTTCTTATTGACTCATTTATGGAATCTTCACCGCAGATATTTTTTAAACTGTCAATTTGTTGGTCTTTTATTGGATTATACTTAAGGTTAGTTGTTTCTATTTTGAAATCTGCTCCAAAAGATTCCTTAAATCCATAGGATGGATCTTGCGAGTTCATAATGTAGTTTATAAACATAAATAGCACAACACTTATGATTATTGAAGTGGTGGTTATAATAAATCTTCCTTTATTTCTTTTTATATTACATAAAGATATGTCCCATAAAAATTTTTGGGTAGTACCACCTATTTCTTCATTATCTTTAAACCTTATACTTTCAATATCTAAATAATTTACACAATTTAATGCATCTATTGATGACATTTTAGATATTTTATTTGCTGAAGCTATACTTCCTATAATTACAGATAAAATGCCAAATATATAGGACATTTTTATAGCTTTGCTTGGTATATCTGATAAAGCATATTTGAAAGTTGTTCCACTTATGATACTTAAAGAAAACTTATAGAAAAATCCTCCTAATAATATTCCTAAAAATATAAAAATTACTCCTAATAGTATTCCTTCTCCAATTATTAGCCACTTAACCTGTTTTGGTGTCATACCTAATGCTTTAAACATTCCTATCTCTTGAGTTCTAAGCATAGTGGAGCCGTTAAACATATTATAAATAATTACAGTTGAAGTTATAGTAAGTATGAAATATAAAATAAATCCTATCTTATCCCAAGTTTTTAACCCCTTTAAAAGTAATTGTCTTATATAATTATCATTTGCAAAAGAATTATATTGTAAAAATAATTCTTTTGTATCTTTTATATTCGTATTTTCTTTTACTTTAATATAAATGAGATGTAGTATATCTTCTTTTTTGTAATCCCCTTTTGCAATAAGCATATTTTCAGCATAATGCTTAGTTACATATCCTACAGCATAATTTTCATTCTTAGGTATTTGTTCAAATGTTCCTACTAAGATAAATTTCTCATTTATCTTAGCTATATCTAATTTATCTTTATTTTGTCCTTTTAGTTTTTCTCCTTCTTTTATTTCATAAGTTAAATTTATTTTGTCTCCTATTTTAGGTACTGGGTTTAAATTATTAATCATCCAGCTATCTAGTGCTATTTCATTGTCACTACTTGGATACTTTCCATCTACTAATGTAAATTTAAATATATCTGGTCCTCTATTATCTATACCAACTAGCTGAATTCCATTTTTCTCATTTAACTTTATATGTTCAGATAAAATTATGGTATCACTTTTATCTTTAATAAAAGAAAAATTGTCTATATCTTTTAAAAGCTCATTATTAGAAGTGGTAATTTGTAGATCAAAATCTCCACCTGTTATTTCTAATATTTCTCTTTCTTTCTCTCTTTTAAAATCCTCTATAGTAAAGGTAAGTGATGTTATAAGAGCTGCACTTATCATTATGCTAATTCCTAAAAATAAACTTCTTTTCTTATTCCTTCTTATATATTTTAGTATTAAACTAAGTACTGCCTTCATGATTTCACCTTCTTCTCCTCTACAACATATCCATCTTCTATGGTTATAACTCTATCAGCTATAGATGATATATTATAATCATGGGTTACCATCACTAATGTTTGCTTATACTTTTTTATTGATTTTGTAATTAACTCCAAAACTTCTTTTCTATTTTTACCATCTAAATTTCCTGTTGGTTCATCTGCAAATATTATTTTTGGCTTTGCTACCAATGCTCGAGCTATAGCCACCCTTTGCTGCTGTCCCCCTGACAATTGTGAAGGAAGGTGTTTCCTTCTATCTTGCAAACCTAATATATTTAATACATCCTCCAAGTACTCTCCATCTACCTTTTTACCATCCATTAATAGTGGAAGTTTTATATTTTCCTCCATAGTTAATATAGGAATTAGGTTAAAAAATTGAAATATAAATCCTATATTTCTCCTTCTAAATATAGCTAAATTTCGTTCTCTCATGTTATATATATCTATATCTGATATATATACTTTTCCTGAAGATGGTCTATCTAGCCCTGCCATTAAGTGTAATAAAGTACTTTTCCCTGATCCGCTTGTCCCAACTACACAAATAAATTCTCCATCTTCAATAGTTAAATCTGTAGATTTTAAAGCTCTAACTTCATCATTACCTACTCCATAGATCTTTTGAAGCTTAGATGTTCTCAATACACTCATTTTTACACCTTCTTTTAATATCAAATTATAAACAAAAATAGTTAGCAAATCAGCGCTTAATACTAGCTATCTTATAACTATGGTAAATGATTACTAGAAAATGTAGCTTTTGTACTTACACCTTGAAATCAACTCCATAAATTTATATTATTCATGGCACACTCATAACTTTAGAAGCCATCTTTATATACCTTTGTATATAAAGAATTATTCAAAAATTTGTCAACTAAAAAGTTGAGTCTGTAAGAATAAAAAATCTTAAACTTTATTTTTATGCTATTGTTTAATTTAATTCTATACATGAATAATATTACATTTATTCATTATATTGTATATATACTATCATTGTCTTACTTATATTTCAATATATTGGGTAATTATTGCAACTAATTCTTATTATAGAAACTTAAATTTAACTTATACGCTATTTTGAATTCCATAAAAAAAAGCTGACAGATTTTATTCTGTCAGCTTTTAGTCTATAAATATTTCCCAATCTCCACATTCACATTGTATTATGTATAAAGTTCTTGAATCAAAGTCACTTTCTCCAAAATCCCTGTCTAAATCTTTTTCATCTTCTATATATCTATATCCACTATTAAAATTTTCATCATAACTATCTTCATCATAGTCGTCTTCATCATCATATTCTTCTAAATAATCACACTCATAACTTTCATCTTCACTTTTGTAATACAGCAATTCTTCATAAGTAGAACTGTCTTTTTTAATATCAAAATTTTCCAACTTATACACAGTAGACTGATTATCTTCACAACAATTATTTCGTGAAAGTTTTTTTACTTCAGCATATTCATTTTCAGCTCCAAACTGAACTGCTTCCAGTATTTCTTTCTCACTCATTGATAATTTTATCTTGTGCTCATAATCAGAGAACCCCTTAAATTTGTTTACAGGTAATTTTATTCTCTCATCTTCTGTTTCTAAAATTAAATATTCCAAGTACATCACTCCATTTAACTTTTTGTATAGTTATTTTAACATATTTTTTATGGTTTATACATTTATTTGAATTGTCTAATAAATTTATATATAAATGCATTTTTTTACCTAAAATAGCTAATAATAGCCTAATAAGACAACTGAGAAAAGGAGGAAAAATTATGGATATGACAGTATTTCTTAAAAATATATTTTCAATGATTTTACTTGCCTTAATTTTCATTATGATAAACTATTATATAAGTAAAAATATATATACATCTATCAGTCATTATTTTTCTTCCCTAAGTAAGAGAATTTTTTATTATATATTTTGGACTATTGCTCTTTGTTACGTTATTGGTGCTTTTGGTAAAGGTATTTTACCATATTATTTGCTTTTACCCATATTAACTATAGGATGTTTTTATTTAGGGGTTCTTTATTATTTAATATTATTCCTTCCCATCTTTGCATTAATAAAGTTTATATATAAAAAATTTGCTTCGAAATCTGAAAGATTAAGGGCATTCTTAAGAACAATATATCTTAATGGTGTCTTTGTTTTTATTATAATAGGTATTATTATTTCTCTTGGCTATTTTAATAGCCGTAATATAAAAACTACTACCTATAATGTAGATATTGCAAAGCCATCTAAGCTTAATACCTTAAAAGTGGTTTTTCTTTCAGATGTACATTTAGGTATAGGAATTAATGATAACGATTTTTTTAAGCTTATAGATAAAATAAATAAAGAAGATGTAGATTTAGTCTTGCTAGGGGAGATATTTTCGATGAATCCACGCCTAAAGAATACATAATAAAAATGAAGGAAGGATTAGCAAGTATTAAGAGTACATACGGCGTTTATGGTATTATAGGTAATCATGAATATCAATATGGAACCATAGAAGAAATTAAATCCAGTTATGAAGCCATAAATTTATTAATTGATGAATATATAAAAGTAGAAGATATTTACATAGTTGGTAGAAACGATTTTTCATCTACGGATATAACTTGCTTAAGAAAAGACTTATCTGATGTAATTTCTAATATAGATAAGAATAAACCAATTATACTATTAGATCATAAACCTCTGGATAGTGATTTAAATATAAAAAGCAATGTGGATTTACAGCTTTCTGGTCATACTCACAATGGTCAATTTTTTATTAATCAGATATTTGTAGACTTAATGTATCCTTATAGATATGGCCTTCATAAAATTGATGATTTTAATTTAATTGTGTCTTCTGGCTATGGTACTTGGGGACCACCTATAAGAGTGGCTTCAAATAGTGAGTTTGTAATAATTAATATTACCTTCAATAATAAATCATAATTAATCTTTCTTAAATTTATATTAAAATTAAGACATGGTAGTCATATCATGACATCCATGCCTTCAAAATAATTATCATAGAAAGCTATTTGCAGAAATATTTTCACACACTCAATTCCACACACTCAATTAAAAAAATACCCTGATTATCAGGGTACTTCATCAGTTATCTTTTATGCTTTTTATGATGTTTTTTATTTTTCTTTTTATCATTAGCTTTATTATGATTATTTTCATACCAATGTCTGTAATGAATACCATCCCAATCTTCTGACATTTTTTTATCCTCTTTTAAATATTCATAGCGATATTCATCTTTAGAGTCCCTATATTCTTTCCTACTATTACGTCCTATATCATCGTTACTTTCATTCTTTGCACAATATTCTTCCTCATCCTTACTTTCATTTTCCACGCTGGGTTCTGCCTTATGTCCATCTAAATTTTCCTCACAATATTCAATCACGTCCCCACTTTTACTTTCCCTATATTTTTCTCCTATTTCAGTTTCATCTTTATTTTCTGTATCTTCTTCTCTTTTTTTATTTTCATCTTTATTTTCTATGCATTTTTCTTCATTTTCTGTACACTCTTCTATTTTATATTCTTCCTCATTTTCTATGGGTTTTTCTTCTCCTCTATATTCATCTTCATTTTCCTCTATCTTATATTTCTCTTCATTTTCTGTACGTTCTTCTTCTATTTTATATTCTTCTTCATTTTTAGTGTCATTTTCTATTTCATTTTCACTTTCATATTCTGTATCGCAATTATATTCTTCATCTATATGTCTTTCATATTCAGTATAATCTTCCTCACTATAATTATTTAGAGCATAAAGATTAATCCTATTTTCAGTAATGTCCTCTTCTTGTATTTTTTTGTCTACATAATTATCTGGGATATTATCTTCCAATATTTCTTCATTATTTTTTTTACTATACTGTATTATGTGTTCTCTGGTATAGTTATCATAAAACTCTTCGTCTCTATAATTATCTATCTCATAATTCTCGAAATCATCATCATAGTAACCTCGTGCAAATTCAAATTCCTCACCATAGTCCATTGTAGTTATATTAGATACTTGAATGTTAGGTTCCCGTTTATATTCAAATTCATCAAATTCATTTGTAATTATATTAGATGTCTGAATGCTAGGTTCCCATCTATATCCAAAGTCATCAAATTCATTTGTAATCATATTAGATACCTGAATGTTAGGCCATATTTCATATCCAAAATCGTAAAAATTATTTGCAATTATATTAGATGTCTGAATTCTAGGTTCCCATCTATATTGAAAGTCATCAAATTCATTTGCAGTTATATTAGATACCTGAATACTAGGATTCACCCCATATTCAAAGTCATAAAAATCATTTCTAGTTCTATTGGATACTTGAATGTTAGGCTCCACTTCATATTCAAAGTCATAAAAATCATCTGCAGTTATATTGGATACCTGAATGTTAGGTTCCCATTTATATTGAAAGTCATCGACTTTATCTGTAATCATATTTGATGCTTGAACGTTAGATTCCCTTTCATACCCAAAGTCATTAACTTCACCTGTAATTATATTAGATACTTGAATATCAGCATCTTGCTCATATTCAAAGTCATCAAATTCATTTTTTTCTTCTTCTAAAGTATATTTAAATAAAGGAGAGTATTCTCTTTTATTTTCATCTCTTCTTTCCATATAACCCTGCGGATCTACTACTTTAACAGGATAATAGTAGAGCTCATCATCTTCATCGTAATATATCTCATATTTGCTTCTATAGAGATTATCATGAGTCTTTTCATATTTGCAATACTGATTATCTTCGTAAACTTCATCTAATTTATTGCATCCTATGCTGTAAGAATCATCATTTTCTACATCTTGATAGTAATTATCATAACATTTGCTAGAATTTCCAAGTCTCATATCTTCTTTATGAAAATCTTTAACGTCCATATAATTCCTATAATAATTATACGCTCTATTACAATTATCAGATTTTATGTCCTTTTTATAATCACTATGACCTTCCTGGTAACTTATGGGCATAATATTTTTTCTATAACTATTTTGTTTTTTATCATAGTTAAATTCCATATGTTTTTTGTAACAATTGCAATCTTTACTATACTCTTTAGGGTTTACATCTTCTTTATATTCAGCGTGCTTTTTATCATAATTTTCAACCTCTATATCTTTTTTATAATTACCATATTCCTCCTTATGCTCCTCAGAATCTTTATCTTTTTCCTGTCTTTCATCACTATGATTATCTTCTATCTCATCATAAGCATGCCTAAGCATTACTATAGTTTTTGTTCTGTTTTGAGAAAAATCGCCTGTTACATCAAAAGCTTCAATCCCAACTTCATATCTAGCATTTTTATTTGGATACCAAAGTCTTATAGTATGGCTAGTAGCATTTCTGCCTACAGTACCTACATATTCAGAGTCTAAGAATATATTATATCCATTTAAATCTACATCCGTATTCCTATCCCAAGACAAATAGATATTTCCATCACTACCATAAGCTTTTAAATTTCTAACATCTCTAGGTGGTGTTAAGTAATCTAGATTAGTAGGACCATAATTTAAATCCACCGGAGGATTTACACCTGGTATGATTCCATTTTCAGCAAATTGCCACAGTGTCCACCTAGTCCATCCACCTCCATCTGGTGGATAAGGCGGATTACCTTGAATTTCTGGGTACATTGCAATCCAGAGAGGCATATCAGATAATATAAAACCTTTTGTGGAATGATAGAAATTGTTATAAAGATCAATAAAAAAGGAACCAGTATAAAGCATTAATATCCTTCTAGTTTTTCTTTCAAATCTTCTTCTAAATCTATCTACCCAATCTAATAGTGCATCAGTAGAAATTGATTTATCTAGTGGATATTCTATATCTACTACTGGAAACATATCACCATATCTTCCAGGACCATATGCCTCCTCGAGTATTCTAATGAAATCATCACATTGTGAATCAGCGGTAGTTAGATCATAGGAAGGTACCGCATAATGATATGCACCGCTTATTATTCCTACTGATCTAAGCCCTCTAACATATTCAAAAAACAGTCTATCAACTCTGAATCTTCCTGTTCCTGAACCAGACGCACGTACATAGCAATATGGTGTTCTAGTTGCTAGTAATGCATAGTCTACCTCGCCTCGCCATTCGTTTATATCAGGACCTATAATACTATTAGGACTTCTATCTTGCATAGATTCCTCCATATATAAAGTAATTCACTTATATAATATTACAATATGGAAATTTTTGTTACATATTATTAAATTCTATTTTTACTTAATATATTACTTTCTTCCTCATATTGTACATTATTGACTGGCTATATTTTTTTGTAAGAATTAATTTCCATCACAATTGTGAATTTTCCATTTTTAATTTTCAATTGATTAAGTTCCCCAGAGAAAGAATTTTTTATGGAAATTAAAATCATGCATAAGTTAACTTTTCGTTAAGAAACCCTATATCTATATACACTTGGTATAGGATAAAAGGCATAAAAAGCATAAAAAATATGCAAGATATTTATCTTGCATATTTTTAAGATACACAGCAAACTAATTCATCCATAAAATAATCTTGAAGTTTTTCTAAATGATTAAGATCATCTTCTTTAATTACTTCGAATATTTGCTCTGCTAAATCTTCTTGAAAATTATCAAAATTCACTTCTGCTAAATATTGAACTAAGGTTCCTTTATCTAACTCCTCAAAACTATATTTATATATAGTTTGTACTCCTCCTCTTTTACTCTTAATAGTAAATATTTTATTAGTAATAAAATCTATAATTTCTGCCGTAGATTGCAATTCAATATCATCACTTAGCATTATACTTCTAAGCTTTGACCCCTCTCCTAGAGGCTCTTCAGATAATTTCTCCATGTTTAAAATGTGATCCCATATTATTGAAAAAACCTTCAATTCTACAAATAAGTTAAATATGTCTTCTAATTTCTTTGGTATAACTATGGAATTTGAAAACTTGTACATTTTTTTCATCCCCTCCATCTAAAGTAAGTTTATTATATCATATTTTACATAATTTGTAAGCTACATATGTAATCTATTTTTCTCTATTAACTCTCATAAAATATGATATCTCTTGTTTTAAAATTTTTTTTTACTATTAAAAGATATTTTTTGATAATATTTAGCTATTTATGCTGTATTTTTAATAAGAACGAGAAAGATAATTTTCATAATGAATTTAATTATATCAAATTATTATGAATAAATAATTACTTAAGTAATATTTTTTATCAAAATTTATATTTATATAAAAGAACGTGACAAGATCACGCTCTTTAATGCTCTATAAACTGTGGATTCACTTTATCACCAAATTTATAAAGTGGTATATAAAATTTTGGAGCTCCAAAATCCTTTGAAAGTATTTCTCCTGCTTCGAATAAGATTACTAAGTTTCCTCTATAAATGTAATATGGCTGTTCTGCTTTAATAGTTTTAAAGTTATAATCATATTTATACTCTGAACTTTTAATAATATTTTCAATTTGATTATTTATTTCTGCATTTATTAAAGTTACATAATCAGTACCTTTTTTAAAAACATCAGAAAGTTTATAATTCTCCCCAGTAATCAAATTAAAATTATAGCCTTTATCATAAAGTATATAGTTAATTGTAGTTCCATCATTTGCTGAATAAGTTATATCTATACTAATTAAATCTGGATTAACAAAATATTCATCTGAATAAACTGATGCACCCCATGTAACAGGCCTATCATATATATTTAGCTTCCCCTTACTTAATTCGGCTTTCTTTTTAACATCTTTAGTAAAATTCTTAATATCTTTAGTTATAATAGTATTTATTTGTTTTTCTATAATAGGATTATCTAAATTTTTAATTTGTGGATAGTATAAATATTCGCTATAGTTTTCTTCTTTTTTAACAGATTGCTCTTTTTCAATACTAACATTATCACTTTTAATACTTACATTTTTTTTAAGTCCATGTTTGAATTTTGAATAGGGAATTTTAAACTCAGGAATACCTGCGACATATGGAGCAATATCATATAGTGGATAATAAACCACTATTCCATCCTTAGTTAAATAGAAACTTTGATCATATGGAATTCCATGTAATGTATTTAATATATCCTTAAAATATTTATCTGGTTCTTTGGATATTTGATTTCTAACTTCATCTAAAATAACCTTTCTATAATTATCTTCTTCATAAAGAAAGTCTTTTAAATATCCTGTTTTCCCGGTATTTAAATCAAAATTATAAGCTATTTTTTCTGTGTTACCATGTGCTCCACCTGTATAATTGTATAAAGTTACTACCACACTTAATATATTGCCTTGATTATACATCACTTCATAATCTGATGTTACATTATATTTCATAAAAGGCTGTTCTTTTTCTTTAGTATTAAAAAATTCCTTTGCCTCTTTTTCTGTAGTGTTTTTTAAATCCATAATGGGCTTTTCTATTTTATCATTCATAATTTTCTCTGTAACCTTGTTATTATAAGTTATCACTGGTATCTTTAAATCTACTTCTATGTACTCATTAGTATACTTTATTTCCTTAGGCTCTACTATAGCATTATATTTAGGAGCACTAACTAATCTAGGTGGATTTATTTCCACTGTAGGTGGTTTATCCTTTGCTAATACAATACTATTAATACTTAATGTAAAACAAACTATTATGCCAAATATTATTTTCCTCATATTATCACCTCTAGCTTTTTTTATTATTTTTCCCCTATTAATTGTTAGTACACCTGTTAAATTTAAACAAAAAAAAGCAAATTGATAAATCAATTTGCTTTCTTCGTAATTATTCTATTTTACACTTATATAACTAGTATCTAATATGTCATTTGGAATTAAAGCATTAGATCCGAATATATAAGCTTTATCTATTGACCATAGATTGCTTTCTATTATTCCTCTTGCAGTAGCTTGTCTTGGATGAGTTAAAATTATAGGATGTCCACCCTTAGCTGCTAATGCTGATCCTGATAGTGCATCAGGATAATCTATTCCAGTTACAACATAAATGTTTGAAAAGTTTATAGCTCCCTTAAACTCATTAATAATAGCTTTATTAGTGTCATATCTATTATTTCCACCTAGCCTCTTTACTGCTGGAAGATTCGATGCCACTTGCTTACTAATAACACCTTCTGCTCCAACTACATAGCTTTGCTGGATATTTTGGCTATCTATATATTCTTTTACAANNCCTGTAGCAAAAACCATCTTACCACTATTACCAACTTCTTTTGCAATGAGCACTGAAGTTTCATATCTATTAGCTCCACCAATTCTCTTTATATCAATTCCTAAAGCTTTTATTTGATTTTCTACATTTTTGCTAAGAGCACCTTCTCCTCCAACAATAAATACTTGTTTAGCTTTTAATCTTTGCAATTCACTTTTAAGACCTTCAGTTAAACTTTTTTGTTCACTTAATAAAATAGGCGCATTGTATTTTTTTGCTAATGGCCCAGCACATAATGCATCTGGATAATCTATTCCACTAGCTATTACTGCATAATCAGAATTTTGCCATCCTTTTTTTGAAGCTTCATAAGATGTTAAATATCTATTACTTCCAAAAATTCTTTCTCCTACTACATTACCTTTAATATGTACTGTTGCTGAAGCCTTAAATCCTCCATCCTTTGTTGTTGCTGTAATAGTAGTAGTTCCTGCGCTTTTTCCTGTTATATTCCCATAAGCATCTACTACTGCAGCATAGGGATGGCTTGAAGTCCATGTTACTTGTTTATTTCCTGCATTTTGAGGAGCTACTTGCGCTTGAATCGTCACTGTCTCATCTTTCTTTAAGTACACAGTATCCTTACTAAGAGTAACACCAGTTACAGCCTCTCCTCCAGTTGGAGGTGTTACCGTTCCTTGAGAATCTTTTAAATAAGATAAAACTCCTGCTACAATGGCATTAGCACAATCTTCTCTAAATTTATCTGTTCTCATTTTTTCTTCTATAGTTGGATTGCTTATGAAGTCCAATTCAGCTAAGATTGCTGGCATATAGGTTTGTCTAACAACTGCAAAATCAGCACTTTTAACGCCTCTATTTTTAGAACCAAGAGTATTTAGAAGATTATTTTGTACTAATCCAGCTAACTTTTTGCTTTCATTTATTCTTTCTCCAGTACCACTATAAACATAAGTTTCTGTTCCACTTACGCTTCTATCACTAAATGAATTATTATGAATAGACACAAAAGCATCTGCTCCAAAAATATTTGCCATGTCTGCTCTAGGAGAAAGATCAACAAATACATCTGTAGTTCTACTCATCTGAACTTTAATCCCTTGAGCTTCTAATTTACTTTTAACCTTCATCCCTACAGCTAAAGTAACTTCTTTTTCTGTTAACTTATTTAATCCAATAGCACCTGGATCTGATCCACCATGTCCTGGATCTATAAATACTTTATATTCTTTATTTTTGAAATTTGCATTGTTTAATATGTAACTCTGTGGTGTGTTAAGATCTAAACTATTTATCTTTTCTTCAAATTCACTAAATCCACCTTTAACTTTTTCTAGTGGTTCATCATTTAATTCAAGTTCATTATCTTTATTTCCAACATTCCCATTTTCTTCTCCGTAACTACTATAACTTTTGGCAGATACAGATTCATTCCCTACTTCTTCTACATATATTTCAAATACATATTTTGTACTATCATCTATAGCATATACTTTAGCCTTTCCATATTGTAAAGCACTAATCTCTCCTAAACTATCAACTGAAACTATCTCTTCATTAGAAGACAGCCAAACTAGTTTTTTTGCATCTTCTTTTGTAGAAACCACATATTTATATAAATAGGTATTATCACCTTTTGATAAACTTATTGGCTCCTTATTTATTTCTAAATATTTTTCATAGTTTTTTAATTCATTATTAAAATTTGATAAATTATTTTCTAAGGAAAATGTAACATTTGAAAAAAATGTTGAAAAGACAAATGTAAAAAGTAAAACTAAGGAAAAAAACTTAATATATCTGCTTCTTAAATTTTTATAACTGTCCAATGAAATCCCTCCTCGCCCCTTAACATAAATTTTTATTCTTCATAAAAGTGTAAAATCCTTCTAAATATATTTAAAAAGTTTAGAAAATTTCCTTGCATTTTTATATAGGATTTTAGCATGAAATCTTAACTTATTTTAAACAAATTATTGATAAAGTTTTATTTTCATTACTGTTTAATAAAGCTTTTATGAAAATATATAACTTGTAAACAAGTTAAGATAAAGCCTTAAAATTCTATAGATAATTTAATAAATATAAAATTAACTTTTTATTATAATGCTATTTGATTTCTACATTTTAAAAATATAAATTAATTATATGTTTTAGAAGGTTAAATAAATAATTGGAATACAAAGATATTATCTTAGGAATATTTAGTATGTATACTATATCCATTCATGGAAATACATTCAAAATACTGCACATGAAATCATATAAATAGTACACTAAACAAACAAAAACTGCAACCTAAAAGTTGCAGTTTTTGTTATATTTTTCGTATTATTTTTATTAAATTTAAATCTTAGTAGATATCAATCTGTATTTATTATTGTATTACTTTACAGTTATATAACTAATATCTAATATATTATTTGGAATTAAATCACTAGCTCCAAATACATAAGCTTTATCTATTGACCATAGATTGCTTTCTATTATCCCTCTTGCAGTAGCTTCTCTTGTATGGGTTAAAATTATAGGATGTCCATTCTTAGCTGCTAATGCTGAACCTGATAGTGCATCAGGATAATCCATTCCAGTTACAACATAAATATTTGAAAAGTTTATAGCTCCCTTAAACTCATTAATGATAGCTTTATTAGTGTCAAATCTATTATTTCCACCTAGCCTCTTCACTGCTGGAAGATTTGATGCCACTTGTTTACTAATAACACCTTCTGCTCCAACTACATAGCTTTGCTGGATATTCTGACTATCTATATATTCTTTTACAACTTTATTAACATTATCTTTACTAACTAATACTATAGGCATTGATAAGTTTGCTGCTATTGGTGCAATAGATAATGCATCTGGATAATCTAAACCTGTAGCAAAAACCATCTTACTGCTATTTCCCACTTCTTTTGCAATTAGTACTGAAGTTTCATATCTATTAGCTCCACCAATTCTCTTTATATTAATTCCTAAAGCTTTTATCTGATTTTCTGTATCTTTGCTAAGGGCACCTTCTCCTCCAACAATAAATACCTGTTTAACTTCTAATCTTTGTAATTCATTTTTAAGACCCTCAGTTAAACTTTTTTGTTCACTTAATAAAATAGGCGCATTATATTTTTTTGCTAATGGTCCAGCACATAACGCATCTGGATAATCTACTCCACTAGCTATTACTGCATAATCAGAATTTTGCCATCCTCTTTTTGAAGCCTCATAAGATCTTAAATATCCATTACTTCCAAGAATTCTTTCTCCTACTACATTACCTTTAACATTTACTGTTGTCGAAGCCTTAAATCCTCCATCCTTTGTTGTTGCTGTAATGGTAGTAGTTCCTGCACTTTTCCCTATTATATTACCATAGGCATCTACTACTGCAACATAAGGATGACTTGAAGTCCATGCTACTTGCTTATTTCCTGCATTTTGAGGAGCTACTTGTGCCTCTATTGCTACTATATCTTCTTTCTTTAAGTATACAGTATCCTTGCTAAGGGTGACCCCAGTTACAGCTTCTCCTACAGTTGGAGGTATCACTTCTCCAGTAGGAGGTGTTACTTCTCCAGCAGGAGGTATTACTATTCCAGAAGGATTTTGTAAATAAGATAAAACTCCTGTTACAATAGCATTAGCACAATCTTCTTTAAATTTATCCGTTCTCATTTTTTCTTCTATAGTTGGATTGCTTATAAACTCTAATTCAGCTAAAACTGCTGGCATATAAGTTTCTCTCACAACTGCAAAATCCGCACTTTTAACCTTTCTATTTTTAGAGCCAAGATTATTAATTAAATTATTTTGTATTGGCGTGGCCAATTTTTTACTTTCATTTATTCTTTCTCCAGTACCAGTATAAACATAGGTTTCTGTTCCACTTGTACTTCTGTCACTAAAAGAGTTACAGTGAATTGATACAAAAGCATGTGCTCCAAAAATATTTGCTATTTGCGCTCTTGGAGAAAGATCAACAAATGCATCTGTAGTTCTACTTGTCTGAACTTTAATACCTTGAGCTTCTAGTTTATTTTTTACTTTTAAACCCACATCTAAAGTCACGTCTTTTTCCATTAGCCTATTTAAGCCAATAGCACCTGTTTCTGATCCTCCATGTCCTGGATCTATAAATACCTTATGCTCTTTCCCCTTAAAAGCTTCATGATTTAATATGTAATTCTGTGGTACATTGAAATCTAAGTTTTTTATCTTTTCTTCAAATTCACTGAATTCACCGTTAACCTTTTCTTTCTCTCCATCATTTAGCTGAAGTTCATCTTCTTTAACTTCTATGTCTCCATTGTCATTTTCTTCATTTTTGCCGCTTTTTATAGATGCAGCTTTATCTCCCAAATCTTTTACATATACTTCAAAGATAAATTTCGTGCTGCTATCTATAGCATATACTTTTGCTCTTCCATATCCTAAAGTCGTAATTTTACCTTCATTATTAACAGAAACTATATCTTCATTTGAAGACAACCAAACCAAATTTTTCGCTTCTTCTTTAGTAGAAACTACAAATTTATATAAATAGCTAGTTTTGCCTTTGGATAAACTTATTGGTTCTTTATTTATCTCTAAATATTTATCATACTTTTTTAACTCATTGTTAAAATTTGATAAGCTATTTTCTAGTGAAAATGTAATAGTTGAAAAAGATATTGAAAAAATAAATGTGAAAACTAAAACCAATGAAAAAAATTTAGCATATGTACTTTTTAAATTTTTATAGTTACTCAATGAAATTCCTCCTCTTCCATAGCTATAGATTCATTATTCTTCATTGGAGCATAAAATCCTTCTAAAGTATATTTGAAAGCTTCTTATTATATTGTGTAAACGATTTCAATTTTTATGATTATGTTCTTATCATCTTTTATTACTTCTTCAATGAAAATAAATGCTAATAATATTAATAAATTTTCAGATCAATATTTTACTTTCATATATAAGCAAAAAACAGCTACAAAGAGCTGTTTTCCAGATAGATAACCTACATATAAAACTATTAGTTTACAAAACTAATAGCAAATTTTCTCCTACTTAATCGAAGATCATAATTAATCTAAGTAAATATCTAATTATTATATAGTTTTAATTATTCGATGTTTTATTTTTTTCTATAATTTTTTTCGCCACTTTATCTGCATTTATCTTTATATCTTCTGTATTCATAGTTAGAAGAATACCATCCTTAACCACTATTTTCCCATTTACTATAGTATATTTAACTACACTACTATTACCACAACAAACTATAGCTACGATAGGGTCATGACATCCTGCATAAGCCACATCATTTAGATCTACAGCAATAATATCCGCTGCTTTTCCTACTTCAATATATCCAGTATCATATCTACCTAATACCTCTGCTCCCCCTCTTGTGGCCATTTTTAATACTTCATAAGCTGACAATCCTTTATCTCCATACTTTAAGTGATTTAAAAGATATGCTCTTTTTACTTCTTCCCACATATTAGAGCCATCATTAGATGCACTACCATCTACTGCAATGCCAATTGGAACATTTGCTTTGTACAATTCTGAAGTTCTACATATTCCACTGCCAAGCTTCATATTAGAACTTGGACAATGAGCTATTCCTGCACCTTGTATAGCTTTAATTTCTCTATCATTTAAAAATATTCCATGTGCATACCAAACATCCTTGCCAATCCATTCTAATTCCTCCATAAGTTCTACAGGTCTTCTTCCATATTTTTCAATGCAAAATTTTTCTTCATCTAAAGTTTCAGCTAAATGAGTGTGCATCATAACACCTTTTTTTCTAGCTAGATCTTTAGTACTAATCATTAAGTCTTTACTTACAGAAAATGGTGAGCATGGCGCTAATGCAATTCTAGTCATTGCATAATCTTCCTTATCATGATATTTATTTATTAATCTCTCTGAGTCAGTTAGTATTTCATCTTCCTTTTGAACAACTGAATCTGGTGGTAATCCACCATTACTTTTTCCTAAACACATAGAACCTCTTGTAGCATGAAATCTTATACCAACTTCTTTTGCTGCTTTTATTTGTTCATCTATCAACCTTTCACTATTGTTTTTTGGAAATAAATAATGATGATCCATAGTTAAAGTGCATCCAGTTTTTAATAATTCACTGAACCCTACAAGTGCTCCATAATAAACTGCACTACTATCAATATATTTCCAAAATTCATAAAGCCCAGTGAGCCAAGGGAAAAGTGGTAAATCTTGTACTTCTTTAATCCCTCTAAAAAGAGTTTGATAAAGATGATGATGGGTATTAACAAATCCAGGCATTAAGGTCAATTCACTGCAATCTATAACCTCAACATCTTCTTTAACATTAATGTCCTTAGCTATTTTCTCAATTTTATTAGATACTACCAATAAATCTACATTGTTTAATATACTTTCTTTATCATTCATAGTTATAAGTGTAGATATATTTTTTAATAATATATTATTCAAAATATCCCCCCCTAGTTTATAATCTTCTCTTAATTATATATATATTATTTTATAATTAATACTTTCTCAACTAATAATTTATAATTTTCCCAATATTTAATAAATTAGTTAGATTAAATATTTTATTAATAGTAAATTTATAAAATAGTTTTTCCAGAATTTTATGTAATAAAATGTAAAAATTAAGAGCCTTAATTTTCAGAATATTAATATCTTTTTCGGTTTAAGGATGATATACTAATAAAAAGCAATAATTGGCAGTAGTTAATTATTGTTTTTTATTATACCTATAATTCTTTATATAATATATTTAATAAATGGAGGTGATTTAATGGATTACACTTTAACTACTATGGAAGCATTTAAAATATTGTATGATAATCCAACTTATAGAGCTATAAATGCTGAAGGCCATACTTTAGAGCTTAGAGGTGAAGAAAAGTATATTATTCATCGTCGTGTTAAACTTGCTAAAGATAAACATGTCAGTATGAAGGATACTTGGAGGATTATAAAACCTATATCCTATGAAAAAGCAAATGAGCTATTTAAACGCTTGAGAACTATTGAATGTAGGTTTGAGGATGGAGTTAAAAAAATATATAGTAAAATGCCTATTAATGGTCAATTCATTATAGAAAGCGATTTGCCATATTGTAAGAATTGTTTATGGTATTGTTTTAGCTATATAGATGAGGAGTAATTTTACAATAATTATTTATGGACATTTCTGAAAACTATTATAAAGTAAAAAGGCAATAGGAATTTCTATTTAAAGAAACCTCCTATTGTCTTTTTACTTTATAAATATGAACTTTTTTCTCACTTAGTCATTTCAATAGCTTTTCATAGAAATAATCCATTTCCTTGTATTTTGTACCATATTTTGTAAATACATATATAATATTATAGAGATATTTTTAGGAGGTTTACTATGAATTACGGCAGAAGTGATATTAGAAGTCTTAAAGGAAGTGAAACTGAGAAAAATTTACTTAGAACCTTTGCTGGAGAGTCAAGAGCTTCAAATAAGTATATGCTCTTTGCAGAAAAAGCTAGGGAAGATGGATACCAATATGTAGCACAAGTATTTGAAGAAACTGCCCTTAACGAACGAGCTCATAGTAGAGTTGCATATAGAGATTTCTTAAAGCAAGTAAGATCTACTGATGATAACTTAATGTCTGCTATAAAAGGTGAAACAGAAGAAGCTACTAAAATTTATAAAGAATATGAAGATGTAGCTAGACGTGAAGGCTTTAATCGAATTGCTGATTTTTATAAAGAATTAAGAGAAGTTGAAGAATCTCATGAAAAGAGGTTTAAAGCATTACATGACAGAGTTATAAGTGATATGATGTTTAAAAGTAACAAGGTAGAATTCTGGCAATGTATGAATTGTGGTTATATACATGAAGGCTTAGAGGCCCCTATGGTTTGTCCGCTATGTAAGTACCCTAGATCTTATTTTAAAATTCAATGTAAAGATTATGAATTATAGAAAAAAATAAGCAGTTTGTTAAAGCTGCTTATTTTTCAAATATATGCAAAATATTAACCACATACATATTATATTATTTTACATTTAAAACCAACTCTTCTAAAGCAGTAGCAAATTGATCTGGACATGAAGTTGAAGTTTTGCAAGGCACTCCTTTTAATCTTTTAACAACCTCATTAACTTCCATACCTTCTAATAAGGCTGCTAGTCCTTTAGTATTCCCTGGACATCCTCTAAAAAATTCAACATTTTTAACTTTATCATCCTCTACTTCAAATTTAACTTCTGTTGCACAACATCCTTTTATTTTATATGTATATTCCATTATTTTCTCTCCTATCTATAGCTTTATTTCATATATGAATATACATAAAAATACTAAGACATGCAATATATTTATAAAATATTGTATAAGATAGCAAAATATATCACATTAAAATATAATGATTTACTTAAGTATTTTAATTTACAACTTAAAATACTGAATAATTAACAGTTGGCAATTGATGATGAATTTTATACTAATGTGAATCTCATCAATTTAATAATCAACTATATGAATGCATATACTAAATTTGAAAGCAGCAGATGTATATGTATATACATCTGTAAAACAATATTTGACACTAACATTTTATTTGCCTATAATTTTATTAAAATATAGTTTTATTAGGAGAGAAGTATATGTTTAATGATATTGATAAATATGTTAATTCTTTTAAAGATATTATTTCTTTAATTAAAGAAAAGTCTACAAAATCTATTTCTATTAAAGATTTGCCTACAGCTGAGACTGCACTTGTAGTAATAGATATGATAAACGGTTTTGCTAAATCAGGAAATCTTTATAGTCCTAGAATAGAAGCTTTAATCCCTGAAATAAGCTCTATCATGAAATACTGCAAAGATGAAAATATAAAAGTTATTGCTTTTGGTGATAGTCATACAGATTTATCACCAGAATTTGATTCCTATCCTAAGCATTGTATAAAAAGTAGTTTTGAAGCAGACATGGTTGAGCCATTAAAGTCTATTAATAATTATAATTTTATAGAAAAAAACTCAACTAATGGATTCTTAGAGGAAAAGTTTCAAATTTTTATTAGAGATAATCCTAAAATAACTAATTTCATCATTGTAGGAGACTGCACTGACATTTGTATTGAGCAATTTGCAACTACACTTAAAGCATATTTTAACAAAAATAATATAATTTCTAGAATAATTGTTCCTATGAATGCTGTAGATACTTATGATTTATCTCCTCATAATGGTGACTTAATGCATATATTAGGATTATTTATGATGATAAATAATGGAGTAGAAATAATAAGTTCAATTAAGTAATTATTTAGATAATCTTTGGGAATACTATCTTTACATTCCTATTTATAATTGGAAAGGTGATAGTTATGGACTCTAAGGATAAAAAATTTCACTTATTTTTATTATTTAGTATTATCATAATTCTAATATGGTCAGGTATTAGACCCTATAGCAGATATAATTGGTTCTTTGAAGTTTTTTCTTGTTTTATCATTATAGCTGTATTATTTTTCACATATAATAAATTTAAATTTTCTAATTTAGTATATATTGTAATATGGCTTGCTTTAGCTACTATGGCTATAGGTGGACATTACTACTATAAAAATGTTCCATTCTTTAACTACCTTAAAGATGTGTTCCATTTATCTAGAAATCATTTTGACAGATTAGGACACATAATACAAGGTGCAGTTCCAGCTTTAGTAACTGCTGAACTTCTTATTAGAAAAAAAGTACTAAAAAATAAATTTTTTATTTTTATTATTTCATTTTCTGTTTCTTTAGCAATAAGTGCTCTATATGAGATAGGAGAAGTGGTAGGAGGATATTATATAGCTCATATGAAATATGATTTTTTACAAATGCAGGGTGACCAATGGGATACTCAATGGGATATGCTCTGTGCAGCTATAGGTGCATTTTTCTCTCTTACTGCTTTAAGTCCAATACACTGGAAAATATTAAGGAAAAAATTTAACGTAAGATAAAGAATTGATATTATCAGCTCTTTATCTTTTTTAATACTAATCATTACTTTAATTAGATAATATTAATCTATGCTTGGAGGTAGTAATTCATGAGATATGTTATTGTATGTACAATTAAAGGCCCTGCTGGAGAGTTCAATAATAAATTGAGAAAAGATATTTTTCATAAATTTGGTGCTAAATCTTCAAAACTTCCTGCTCATTTTACCATAAAAGCCCCTTTTGACTATGATGATATTACAGAACTAGAAAATACATTAGAGAATTTCTCAAAAACTTATAGTAAAGCACCTATCGAAATTAAAGACTATAACTTTTTTAGAAAAGATGTACTATATATGGACGTCAAAATGTCAAAAGAAGCTAAAGATACTCATGATAAACTTATAAATGAGCTAGTAAAACTTCCTTACTTAACCTTTAAATCTAATGAAGGAAAAAATAAAGTTTTTCATATAACTGTAGCTTCTAAAAAAATTTATGATAAATTTGAATCAATAAAAAATTATGTAGAATCCTTCCCTTGTAACTTTCAAAGCTTTTTTGACAACATAGGAATTTACAAGTGGGTAGATAATACCTGGGTACTGCATAAAGAATATGAACTATTACCTTAAATATTTCATAAAAAACTCCACGGCATTAACCATGGAGTTTTAATCTTTAATTTTTATTTCATGTATAACGATTTTTACTATAGAAATTAAAATATGGTCGAAATTAGTTTTAATCAAACTAATTTTTTACTAAAAGTGACTGTGTCACCTGAAAAGAAATCAATTTAAAACTTCTCTTGAGAGAAGTATCCATAATTGTCCATTGTC
>NZ_DKLM01000099.1:17925-18267 GCF_002455975.1 Clostridium sp. UBA6640 | reverse complement strand
TGTCAATCGTTAATTCTCAATTTCATGTTAACGAATTCATAAATTAAAATTAGAACTAATATATCTATATTTTATTTATAACTCTCTACCTTCTTAAGTTTCAAGTCCTTTGATATTTTTAATTCTTCTTTTTTCTCTTCAAATTCTTCTTTGGTAAAAGGTCCATATCCTCTAAGTTGTTTAGTATTTAAAATCCAATAATATTCATTTTTATCTTCATCGGTATTTTTATCATCATTATCTATATTCTTTTGCTTTGCTAATATAAAAACATCATCAAAAGCTATTTCACTAACTATAGAAGGTACTATAGGTGTGCTTTCATCATATCCATCACGAGGT
>NZ_DKLM01000099.1:0-17860 GCF_002455975.1 Clostridium sp. UBA6640 | reverse complement strand
TCATCAATTTTAACCACCATATAATTGTTAGGTAGATTAATAGAAAACTCTCCATTGCTGCTGCATCCGCAGAATAGTATTAAAATCATAATAATGTTAAAGTATACTATAAACTTCTTTCTCACAGTCTCAACTCCCACTACTTAATCACTAAAAATACTTTTTAATAAATGCGGCATTAATATTAGCCTTAATTATAAGACCTAAACTTATTTTTAACTTTCAATTTCATAAGTAGTTTTATTACAGAGTTAAAAATATCCACTTTTAGTAGCCACAATTGCTTAAATTAATATTTTGTCAGTTATGCTAATCTCTTTAATTCCCCCTTCTAATATTTTTTATAATTATAAGTTCAATATAATACAAAGGCCTGTCTGTATTGTGCTCTAAAATATACATTTTTTTAAATTTTTATCATATATTTTTTAATATGCATTATTTTATATTTCACCATAATATCTTATGACTTTACAAATTCATAGATTAATACTTATACATTAATTTATATTCTACTTATATATAAAATTTCCTTTAATATAATTTAATATAATTTATGAAAAACTAAAAATTATTAAAATAGTATTTTTTAGTTTTCAATAAAAATTATACCATAAAATACCATAATTTCAATTATAATTTTATTATTTTTATAATCTTATATTTTTACCTTCAAATATTTATACAACAATTCAATTAATACTTATAATACTATTTAGCTTAGAAATAAAAATGCTCTGAAATTTAAAATTCCAAAGCATAACTATATAATCATATTTTAATTCATACTTAAGATAATGAGCAATTGAAAATTAAGCTCTAAATACCAAAAACTATTGCTAAATTCAAAGCTTTTATTCTCCTATTTTTCATAACGGTCTCCCAAATCTCCCTAAAATTTCATCTATAAATCTGATTAATTTAAATTATCTTAATTTAATAGTTTTCCACTTTCCAGATTTAAATCTTAAATATATCAATATCCATCTAAAAACTTGATCTAAAAGCATAGCAATCCATGCTCCTGGTAAAGCTAAGTTAAAAAAGTTCACAAATATGTAAGCAAAAACAACTCTTACTCCCATAATACCAATTGCTGTTGATATAAGCGGAAAAACAGTATCTCCTGCACCTCTTAATGCTCCTGCTAAAACAAATGCTGAAGACTGAAAAGGTTGAATTATAGCCACAATTTTAAGTACTATTGATGCTGAATTTATAATATCATTATCTGTAGTGTAAAGATACAAAATTTGCTTCCCAAAAAAGAAAAATCCCAATGCAATTAAGGAAGCTAATATGCACCCAAGCTGCCTGCACCTGTGTACATATTCCTCTGCTCTTTTAGGTTCACCCTCTCCCAAAGTCCTTCCTGTGAGAGATGAAGCTGCAATTGAAAATGCTTGTCCAGTTGTAAAAGAAAGTCCCAGAATATTAATACAAATTTGATGGGATGCATAAACTACTGTCCCTAGAGATGCTACAATTTTTACATATAAGAGCATACCTAGTCTTAAGCTTAATTGTTCCAATGAAGTTGGAACACCTATTCTTATAAAGTTTAAAATAATATTCCTATCAAAAGCAAACTTTTCTTTAAAGTTTATTTTTATTTTGGTCTTCCCTCTTAAGAAATAAGAGATAAGCATGATTGAGGCTATTATATGAGATAGTAAAGTAGATACCCCTGCACCAGTGACCCCCATTCGTGGAAAGAAAAATAATCCATAGATTAGCAATGCATTTCCTAAAACATTAAGTCCATTTACTTTTATATTTATTTTCATTGGTACTTTAGTATCTCCTACGCCTCTTAACACCGCAAATAATGAAGAATTAAAGCCTTGAAATATAAGCCCGTACATTATAACTCTAAAATAATTTATTCCAATATCTATAGTTTGCCGTTCTGCACCCATAAAGCTCATTATACTTCTAGCATTTATCTGCGCCCATATAACTATTGGTAATACTATAAACATATTAATAAGTATAATATGTTTAACTGTACTGCCCACTTTTTCTACTTTTTTCTGACCTATATACCTTGCCACCATGGCAGTTCCACCTACATTTAACGCCTGCAATACTGCCAATCCTAAAAATAATGGTTGATTAGTTACCCCCACCGAGGCCACTGAAGCTGCTGCTTCTGCCTTTGGTAATTTTCCAAGCATCATCATGTCTAGCATAGAAAATAGTGACCCCAATAATAGTTCTAGTAGTACAGGCCAGGCTATGTAAATAACTTCTTTACTTATTTTATCCTCAAACCTACTAAGAATTTTTTCCTTTATTTGCAAAAATGACATATAACCCCTCCAAATTATGCAGCCCCCTTATTTTAGGCATCTGAGAAAATAAATTATCAAATATGTTACTATATTTTTCATAAGCATTTCCACGATATTCTAAACAACACCGAATTCTAATGAAGCAATATGATGTAAAATAGGCTAACATATTAGTTTGTTATCTTTTTAAAATGACTTATAAGAAAAACACAAGATACCTTGTGTTTTTCTATTTTCTATGTTCTAAATATAACTTCTTCTTTCATAAACATATATCTAGCTATTAAAAGAGATGCTACCACATAAACTATTGTCCATACTAATGTAATAGTTATATGCTGCATATTATATACACCTGCAATTAATTCTTTTAAAATACAAATTATATTAGCCAATGGAATATGAAAATAAAAATTTGAAATTGACTTCACATCTAGCATATAAGTTGCATAAGCAGGTATTATTGCAATCATTGTAAGTGGAGTCATATAAGTTTGCGCTTCTTTAAAACTTCTAGCATATATACTTATAGCAAGCTCTAATGCTCCAAAAACCATAGTAGTTAACACAGCTAATACAAATATTATTACTATAACCTTAATATCTAAAGAAAAGTTTAATGCCATATTTGCCTCTGAGCCAGTAAAGTATTTTGACGACATATTAAATGATATTAAAAGTCCTCCTAAAGAAGCAGCAGTGGTTATCATACCTAATACGGTAATCGCCAAAAATTTACCATATAATAGTGACATTCTTCCTGCTTGCGTAGTTAATAGCGGTTCTAATGTACCTCTTTCCTTTTCTCCAGCCCCTAAATCTGTCGCTGCTGGAATAGGTCCAGATACACAATATATTACTAATAAGAAGGGAAGTAATATAGATAGCATCATTTTTGCTCCCCCGTCTTCTTTTTCCCCTACCTTGTTTTCATCAATTTTTATTGGAGTTAATATAGTTCCATCGATGTTTTTAGCTTTTAGTCTTTCTACTACAATTTCTTTTGAATATTCTTCTATGAGACTATTAATAGCTCCTAGTGCCACACTAGAAGATTGACTAACATCATCATAGGAAACAGTTATATTAGAAGTCTCTTCATTTTCAATTTTTTCCTCAAAATTTTCCGGTATTTCAATTGCTAACTTTATTTTACCTTCTTTTATATCATTTTTTATATCACTGCTATCAATAATGGTTATATTTTCTTGAGATTTTATAAACTCGCCTATTTTACTATTTCCTTTATCAACTATTGAGATTTGAAGATTTTCCATTACTTCTGTGGTATTTTTGCTTATCCCTTTCCCTATTAAAGTAAACATTACTGGAAATAACAGTAATGGTATTAATATGCTAATCATTAATGTTTTCTTATCTCTAAAGATATCTAAAAGTTCTTTCTTGAATACTACAGATACAATTTTATTTTTCATGGCTTTCACCTCCTATAAGAGATAAGAATACTTCTTCTAAATCATCATTGTTATACTTTTCCTTTAACTCAATAATTGTACCTTCCTCAACAATCTTACCTTTATGAATTATAATTACTCTATCGCATAGCTTTTCTACTTCCCTCATGCTATGACTTGAAAAAATAATTACTTTATTCTCCTTTTTACATTTAAATATAAAATTTTGTACTGTTCTTGAAGCGGTTACATCTAAACCTATTGTAGGTTCATCAAACAGCATAGCTTTGGGATTATGTACAATACTTCTTGCAATTGCAACTCTTTGCTTCATACCTCTAGAGAATTTTCCTACTCGTCTATCTATATACTCGTCCATTTCAAAAATTTCCGTAAGATTTTTTATATTTTCATTTGCTTGCTCCTCTGATAAACCATTTAGCATAGCAAAATATTTTATATTTTCCCTTGCTGTTAATCTGTCATATAACCCTACTTCACCACCAAATAATATCCCTATTTCAGATCTAACTTTTGAACTATTTTTTAGTATATCAGATCCATTAATATTAGCAGTGCCCTCTGTAGGTTTCAACATTGTAGCAATCATTCTTAAGGTTGTGGTTTTTCCAGCTCCATTTTCCCCTAAAAGTCCAACTATTTCTCCTTCATTAACTGTAAAACTTACATTATCTACAGCTCTAATATTTTTAAAGCTTTTACTTAAATTTTTCACTTCAATCATAACTCTAGACCTCCCTTCAATTGATGTTAAATATTAACATTATAATTATAACATACAAATTAATAAATGTATAAATTTGAAAATAAAATTTATACATTTGAAATATTATCATATAATCCATATAAGTGATAATCATTTATATTAGTTTCAGTTAATAATGTAAAAATTTTCAAATTTACAGCTTATTTGCTCAATATAATTGCTAATTATGATATACTATTATTAGGAGGTGATATTATGCCTTACTTTAACCCTCATGGCTATACAAGATATAAAATAACTGAAACAGAACAAAATAATAATAATAAATTAGGAAAGCAAAGTCATGTATCTGGTTGGAAAATAACAGGTATTTCAGCTCTCATAATATTATCCTGCTATATATTTTTATTAAATTAAAATTCTAAATTATATAAAATTAAGCACTAATTACTTGATGTAAATTAGTGCTTACTTTTTATCAATATTTAATTTTCGTTATCCTTTTCCTAGCTTTTATAAATAGTAGGCTTTATTTCAAATAAATTTTTATTATTAAGATAATATTATGATTATTTCACTACTTTACCTTAAACTTATTTATTTGTACCATCATGTCTGCAGCCTTTTCTGTAAGTACTTGAGCACTTGTAGCTACTTCTGAACTTGAGTTATTTAGCTCTTCTGAAGATGCTGATATTTCCTCTGAAGATGCTGATATTTCTTCTGATATTGAAGATAATTCCTCTATTGTATTTACTATCTCCTCTTTATTATTATTAATATCTTCAAAGGCCGTATTAATCTCACCTATTCTTGGTGCTATTTCACTAACTGCTATAGAAATTTCATTAAAAGATTTCATAGAATTTTCTACATTTTCTCTTTGATTTACAAGTTCTTTATTCATTGTATCTGTTTCAGTAACTATAACTTTAGTATTATTTAATAATTTATTTATTATTAAATAAATATTTTCTGATGATTCCTTACTTCTTTCTGCAAGTTTTCTTATTTCATCCGCTACTACAGCAAATCCTCTTCCAGACTCTCCTGCTCTAGCTGCTTCAATTGCTGCATTTAATGCTAAAAGGTTTGTTTGTTCTGCTATACTATTTATTAAATCTGTAATTTCATTTACAGTTTTAATATCTACATCCATTTCCCCTATGCTCTTTGTAAAGTTTTTAAATTTATCATTAAAGCTTGTTATAGAAAATACCACATCTTCCATATCTTTATTACTTTTCTTTGAACTTTCACTTACACCTACTGCCATATTATCTATTTCAGCTATATGAGTTGTAACTTCATTTAATTGTTCACTGAATTCATTTAATTTGAAAACTATATCTGTTAAGTCTGATGCCTGTTTAGTAGTTCCTTTTGTCACATCTAATATTGCAGTAGAAATATTATGAGTTAATGCTGATAATTCTTCAGAAATAGCTGCTAAATTTGTCGCACTGGAATCTATTTCCCCTGCTGAATCTTTAACTGTTCCTATCATATTTCCTATAGAACTTTGAGTAACATTCAAAGTTCTACATATAGCACCAATTTCATCTGAGCTTCTTATATATTTTTTGTTTATCTCTTCAGTAAAATCTCCTTCTGCTATCTTATCCATATGTCCTTTAACTGAAATTAATCCGTTAGTAATTTTTCTACTAAGTACTACTACTAAAATTCCTATTATTATTAATTCTACTAAACCCATAAGCATACTTATATTCTTAAGTGAATTTAATCGACTTAGCAAATCATTTTTATGCACAGCTATTGCTAAAGACCATCCAGTTGATTCAAGTGGATAATAAGCTACATACTTATCAATTCCATCATAGGAATACTCCCCTATACCTGTCTTTCCCTGTATCATTTCTTTTTCAATTGTAATTAAACCCTGTAATTCAGGATCATTTTGCACTATATAATTATCCATTCTATCTACAATAGCTTGATCTATTGCTGCAATTATTTTCCCTTCTCTATCTATGGCAAAACACTCTCCAGTTGATAAAAAAGTTATTTTATTGGTCATTTTACTTAATTCATCACTATTTCTTATTGCTATTAAAGCACCAGTTACAGAATCATTATTTTTTATTGGTGCAGCATATGCAATGAAGGTTTTCCCATCTATTTTACTTTTAAAGGTTGATGATACATAATTATTTCCCTTTATTGCTTCTTTAAAATAGTCTCTATCTTTGATATCAAGTACAGTGCCATCAGTATAAGTTACTTTTCCTGTTGAATCCGCAATTCCAAGCATTGTATGTCCCTCTAACTCTATACTTGACTGTAAAATCGCCTTTTTATCTTCCCATGAAACTTTAGGATCTTTTATTCTTGGAGTATTAGCTGTTAGACTTAAACTTCTAAGATTTGCTTTTATTTCATCTTCAAGCTTTTCTGCTGAGGATCTACTTATTTCTGACATAAGATCAAGACTACTATTAACAAGTGCTTTTCTCGCCGAATAATAAGCAAATCCAGTTAAAGATATGCACATTACTGCAACTAAAGATAACATAGAAATTAATAATTTTGCCCTTATACTTTTCAATTGAAATCTTGATTTTACTTTATCTCCTCCTCTATTAAAATTTTTCATCAGTTTCAAATTTAATTTCATTATATTTTTTTCCCTCCTATATTATTCATGTTACGATTTTATATTAGTTGGTTTAAATCTAGAAACTACTAACATCAAAGTTGTCATAGATATATAGATTTATAAAATAAGTATTTAAAAAACTTTATTTTCCAAATAGATATACAAGTTCAATAGTGAGCTTGTATATCTATTTGGAAAATGATTTAATATAAAACCATTCTATTAGCTTTAATTAGCATACATTTAATATATCGAGAATATTTTCCAAAATTAAATGTTTTTTTGCTTTTTTCACCAATTATTTTATTTTTCGCTAAAATATAGGAGGTTTTATACATTATTTTTATATTTTTGTTACTTACTAAAGCTTTATATGATATTTTATTGATACACTACTATAACAAATATAAATTCTCTAAAAAAAGACCCTTTCTAATTTTAGAAAAGGCCTTTTTATACAGAAATCTTTAATGTATAAAAAATCTTATTATTTTTCTCTATAAAATCAAATAAACTAGGAAAATATTTTTTAACAGTAACTTTCTTATTAAACCAGTAAATGATTATATAATCTCAGTTAATTTACTAGTTATAATCACATCTTCTACATCATCATTAACCTTAGGATTTTTAAACTCTATCCTTAAACTATATATAGGATTATACTTTTTCATCTTTTACAAGTTATTATTAAAATTAAATTTTCCTTTTTTAAAGCTTTTATAATTATACTGATATTTGTATTGTAACTTTAAATCATTTCATTATAATAATTTTTATCTTATATAGTATCAATGATATTATCTGATCTTAAAATTATAATCATACTAATACTACACTATGCATAGTTTAATTATAAAATTGCTCCCCTGGCCTAAGTTATTATATCCATAGCTTTACTGATTTTTTTCTTAGATAAGTAGTTATTATACATGTCTTTTAAAATATTTTAAGATTTATTATAGATTTGAGATATCCCATGCTGTAGCAATTATACAAGACATTCCTCATGTCTCCATTACAAGGAATCATATCCTTAACATTTCTACTGTACTCATTATTAGTACATGTTTTATTTGCTATCAGATTCGATATTATTTTCATTTAATAGCTTAATTCTTATTAATAAATATATTTATAAGCATGACGACTATAAGTATCCTCTCCTCTTAAATCTATATAAGAAATATTTATTTCTACTTAAATTAAATTTTACATAAATCTTAAATATATTCTAGTAGTTATATTTTTTATAAATTTTTAAGCATCTTCACCTCCTTCATCCTTTCAATATAAATTTTCTTAAGTGTTAAAACCTATCTAACTCATATACAAATTAATTTAAAATAATCTTTTTCATTAGCTATGATCCAAACTTATCACAAAAGCAAATTATGAATTTTTTCAATTGTAGGCTGGATATATCATTTTATTTAGTCTATTAGATAGTTAAAATAACTATTCATATACCATTCTAGTCTCCAGTTCCATACAATTTGTAGCAAATCATTATTATGCTTTAAAGTTTTCTATATTTTCATTTACTCTTCTTATACGTAAAGTATTGAAAATATAATAATTCGAATCATAAAAAGGATACAGGTATTTTAAATTTTTTAATAAAATACTTAGGCTCCCCACTCCTCCCAATATCAGTAAAAATTTATCACTGAAGCTATTAAACTCTTTAGTTAACTTTCTCTATGAACTACCTATTTCTGGTTAAAATCTTATTCTCACGAAAAACATTAAAAGAGACTTATCTTCTCAATGTCTAAAAATATTTTACTAGCTATAATTTCTATCTTACCTTCTCTTTTAAAGCTCAATTTCTTTTTTAAGAAATAAATTTTCATATTTCTTATCTTTACTTAATAAGTTTTTAACTAAAAACATAAATGATTTAATTTGAAGATCATATTCTGTTGCTCCTTCCATAATAATATGTGAACTTACAGTATGATTAATTAAATTATCACTATCTTTTAATATATCTAAAGCACTATCTGTATCATTAAACCTCATTATAAAAAAAGCCTTTGACTTCTTATATTCTCCTCTGCCAGCTTTGGACTTTCCATATTTTACTCTAATATAAGCTGAAAGCTCAGGTTTTCCTTCTACCCTCCACTCATATGCTCTGTCAGGACTTTCTTGAGCCCATTTAGCTATTTCTGGGTAACCTGATTTATTTAATTGGCTTATCCCAGAGGATATTAAATAAAAATACAGCTTTACAAATAAGTCCTTTTCTTTTTCATCATTAGGCATAGCTGTAAATGAGAGGATTTTAGATAAAGTTGATAATGCTTTTATAGTAGGTGTAAGTAATCTAGATTTAAAACCACCTTTTATTTTTGGCAATTTTTTACTCTTCCCTTTACAAAAGTTATTAAACTCATATATACTTTCAAATTGCAACTCCAAATCCGGATTTTCTAATATAGACTTTACTACTTTGATATTTCCTTCTTCTATCACAAAGTGAATTCCTATTTTTTCATTTTCATCTAAGCAACAAATTTGAATTACTCCATTTTTATTTTTAAAAGATTTTTTGAACTCTTCTTTTTCCTCTACTAATACTTTAAAAAGTGGTAATACAGAATTAAAAAATATCCTATTTGAATATATTTCCTCCTTATAGATCATGAATTATACCTCGTCTTCCCAATCGTTGTCATCACCAAAATTTTTTCTTAATATTTCTCTCACCTCTTCTAAAATACCTTTAGCATCTATTTTATAATAAGACATCAATTCCCCATGTAACTGACTCATAAAAAACTCATTTGAAATTCCTAAAGATTTAAAGATGCAAGCTTTTCCACTTTCTGCAATAACCTCTGATACTGCACTTCCAAGTCCTCCTATTATATTGTTTTCTTCCACTGTTATTATTCTCCTAGTCTCACATATAGCTTTTAATATAATTTCCTTATCTATTGGCTTGATTGTGTGCATATTGATTACTCTTACTTTTAATTTATCTATGTCCTCCAAGATTTCTGCTGCTTCTAATGCTTGATGAACACAATTTCCACAAGCAATAATGGTTATATCTATACCTTCCTTCACTTCTATTCCTTTACCAATTTTAAATTCATATTCTTCATTTTTATATAGTTTTTTATCAAAGCATTCATCAATACGAATATATATAGGCCCCTGTAAGTCATATGATTCTATGATTGCTTTAGCTGCTTCAACACCATCTGCTGGTACTACAACCTTCATATTACTCATAGACCTCATAATAGCTATATCTTCTATACAACGATTAGCAGTTTCCCATTGACCAAATGATAAGTTCCAATGAGTTGCAATTATTTTTACATTTAAATTTTGATAACATATATCCGTCCTAATTTGTTCTAATGCCTTCATTGAGGTAGATACATTAAAAATAGATAGATATGGTGTTAAATAGCATTTTGCAAGTCCAGCAGCTATAGCAAAGAGATTTTTCTCTGTTATTTCTACATTTAAAAATCTTTTAGCGTATTTATCGCTAAACAATTTAAATTTTTTAGATTCCGTTAAATCGGTAAATAGTACAACTATATCATCATGCTCTTCTATTAAATGATAAAGCGACTTTTCATAAATTTCTGCCATTGCTCCATTGGTCTTATCTAACATAGTATAAGTTGATCCATACATAGCTACACCTCTTTTATCCTTGTTTCATAGTATTTTTCTAAACTTTCTTTTGCTTCCTTAACTTTTTCTTCATCAAAAATTCCATAAGTACATTTATAATCATCTTCTATAAAATCAACACCACAACCATTTACCGTATTAGCAATAATGACAACTGGTTTTTTGTTTTCGCTTAAAGCAAAATCTAATGCTTCAGAAAGTTCTTTAAAACTATGACCATTTACCTCCTCAACTATAAATCCAAGATTTCTCCATTTATCTGCAAAAGATTCTAATGTTATAATCTCTTTTGCAAGATTATCAATTACATATCGATTTTTATTTATAATAGTTATAAGATTTGTTGTTTTTAAATGAGCTATAGCCATTGCTGCTTCCCAAATTGATTCTCTGTTGCACTCCTCATCACTTAATAAACAATAAACTTTATATTCCTTAGATTTAATCCTTGCTCCTAGTGCCATTCCTAATCCAATTGAAAGTCCATGTCCTAATGAACAGATGGAAACCTCTTCTTTAGAGACCTTTCTAATATCTGAATTTATCCCTAAATTATCTTTAATATGATTATATTCTTTAAGTAGCCCTTTATGTACGAATACATTGTCTAGTAAAATAGGAACAAGGTGAATCCCTACCTGACCTTTACTTAATACAAGTCTATCTCTATACTCATCTTTTGAATTTTTAAAATCTATATTCAAATATTTATGATATAGCATTATAAAAATATCTATAGAACTTAAAACCTCTCCGATATTTCCGTTTCCTAACCTAAGTGCCGGATCTATAGAAAGTAATCTAAGTTCATAAGCTTTTTCTTCTAGGCTTAACAGCTCTTTTGATGTTAAAGGCATGTAACTCTCCCCCTATTTGAATTGGATTATTTTTATAACAATATAAAAACTTCTCTGCTTAAAATGATGTTCTTTTCCTTATATAATAAAAGCTATCCTATAAGCTCTCTAGAATAGTTTTTTATATATAAATATTATTAGTAAGTGCTAATTATAACTTTAATTTCATGGATATGTGACTTATACAAATTTAAATTGTAATTTATATTAGTTATAGTAGTAATTTTAAAATAAAAAATAAATCTCACTATATAGCGAGATTTATTTATATAATACTACCCTTGCTGGGGCACCATCTGAATTTTTAATTTTAATTGGCAATGCACAAAGTTCATAATTTCCTTCTGGGACATCTTTTAAATTTAATCCTTCCACTATTACAATGTTATTTTTTAAAAGTAATTTGTGCACTTTAAACTCATCATCATTAAAACTTTCAATAGAAAAATAGTCTATACCCACAGTATTTATATTTTTATCTACTAAATATTCTGCTGCCTCTAAAGTTAAATGTACAAATTCCTCATAAAATATCTTATGAGTTACCTTATCGCAATTACTTGTTTTAAAAAGTATTCTATCTCCATCTTCAATGATGAGATTTTCTAAATGAGATTTTTCAATTTTACTACAATTTAATATTTCAAATACCTTAGCCTTACCTATTAATTTTTCTATTGGTATTTCTTCGATTCCATAGCCATCAGTAAAAAAATGTTTAGGTGCATCTATGTGAGTTCCGCTATGTGTTGTGATTATAAGTTTTGATAAATTGAAGTCATCTCCTTTGGAAATATTAAATACATCTTCTATTTCTACATTTGGATCTCCATTATAAACAGCAGTGTTGTTACTTAACTCTATAGAAATATCATAAAAATTTCTACTCATAATATACCTCTTATATAAAATTATTTTCTAATTTTATTATATATTATAAATTATACTAATCCTATATTAAGCTCCCCATAATATCCTTTTGTGGTCCAAATTCCACTGGTTATCTTTTTCATTTATGACAATCTTAACTCCCTTTGCAGAAATAGGACCTGTATATATGGCACCTTCAATAAAAATTTTATTATTTTTATATTTATAATCTACTATATTAATGAGTAATCCATTTTTACTATTTCCATTTAGTCTATTAATATTATCTGTAAATCCATCTTGATTTAAATCCTTTAATGACTTATTCATCACAGCTTTATTATACTTTTTTAAATTATTTAATATTTTTTCCTTATCACTTTTATCCAATTGTTCAAAAAATTTATTATTCATATCAACAGCTATATAATCTATGTCTTCTAAATTATCATAATAAGATATTAAAGTATCTATAGCAATACTATAGATATTTATTTTATCTTCCCTACTAATAGGTTCATAAGCAAATACATTTATTGAAAACAAATGTATTAATATTAATAAGCTAATTATTTTTTTCATACAAATCTCTCCTAAATATTTTTAAAAATGAATCATTAGATATTCTGAAAAATTCAAGAACTCTTTTTTGAATACATCTAAATCCTTCTAATATTATTTTTAGGAGAATTTTAAAAATTATTCCTATATTTTCTGTAGAGATATACTAAACTACAATAATTTCAGACATTTTCTTATAACTGATTTAGGTAAAGGCTGATCTAATGCCCTTTTTATTAACTTTGGATTTGAAACTCCATTCTTATTAAAATATTCTTCTATAACACTTACTTTCTTCTCTCTACCTGGAATTAATTGATATAATATATACCAATCCTCTATAGAAGATAATGGTACTTGTATGCCATTTATAGATGTGTATTGTGAAATTGCTTCTTCATCTAAAATATAAGAATATACTCCTCTTTCATGACCAATTTTAAAACCCCCTATTATATCAACTTCCGTATTATTTATTTTATAATTACAAAAATTCTTAGTTTCATATGGTTCCTTCCTATCTATCTCTCTATATTCTCCATAATTATATAAAATATCATTCACTTTCTTTGATTCCTCATAATTTACTAATATATCTATATCTCGTGGATTATCTAATATTTTATTAAAATATAATACCAATGATCCACCTAAAGCCCATTTTACATTTATTTCATTTAATTTTGCTGATAAAAAGTATAAATCATTTATATCCATATATTTCCTCCAACAACAAATAAGTAATATAAAAATTATATCACTAAAACAATTCATTGTTCTTATTAACTATAAAAATGTTAATTAAACTAAAATCTTTAACACTAGTTTAATTAACTCACTATATATTCCTTATAATCTTTGATAATTTAGAAGATGCTAAAGTTAAAAAGCTGATATACTTTTTTTCTTTTAAAACTAAAAAATTACTATATTTAGAGCTTTCTTTTAAAATTGTTACATATTTATTAAATACCATCTTCATATCTTTTTCTGAAACCATATAATAATTTTTAAAATCCTTAAAAATAGTTTTATTTATTTTTTCTAGATTCAGTTTATTATCTATTATTTTGTTATCATAAAACAATAAATTTTTCAAAAATTTTTCCTTGGCTTCTTCATTATTTCCATTTACAAGTACAGAAGCTGTAAGAATATGTCCATTCTCATTGGCATAGTTATCTAACCATAAATGACTGTAATATCCTAAAATAAATGATTTCTCTTCGTTTGTTACATCTAAACATTTATCCTTTAAGAATAATTCACATTGACAGCTACTATTTACACTACTTTTATAATGTGCTTTACAATCTAAGTAGTTATTACTTTTGTGTAAAAAACAATCTGGTGCTATATTTCCTAATAAAAAATAATTATTTTCTAAATTTTCAATTAATTCAGAATTTAATATGTTTGCAAAGGCCATATGGGTATTAATCTCTGGCATAATACTCTCTCCTTAAATACAATCTTAACCTTTTATGATGTAATTTTATTTAGCATAACGTGAACTACTATCACTTACTTCGTTGAAGATGATGACTTCTGTTAGTTACGTTAAATATATACATCATTCAATGTTATTGTAAACTTAAATATTTCGTATTACAACATTTTTGCTCAATTTATTTCTATATATATTAATTGAAATATTAAAATCTACCTATAAATTTTAAATTTTACTATCACATTACACAGAATACCGCTCATGAGGACAAATGGGCGGTATTTCTGTTTGAATAACGATCTTCTAGCCAAATTGGTTCAAATTTGCATGGTTTAGAGCCACTGCCCCCAAGAAGCAATTTTTAGGATTTGACCTCAGGAAAAATCTTAAAAATGTACAAGTGCCAATACACTTGCCCTGATTGTCGTTTTTCAAAAGACAATAGTCTACCCCTGATCTGCTATCTTTCTATATTCATTCGGAGTAACTCCTTGACTTTTTTTGAAAGATTGTATGAAGTGGTTAACGTGATTAAATCCAACATGGATTGCAATATCAAGAACAATTAAGCTCGTAGTATTCAGCAGATTTAGGCTTCGTTTGATGCGATATTCAATAATATTCAGATATACATATCATGTTCATCCCGATTAATTAATGGGAGCACAATAAAAAAAGACCTATAGTTTATAGGCCTTTAAGCTGTTGCTTTCTTTTTCCTTTATTTTCTTTAATAAAATCTACAAATTCTATTAAATTTTTATCCTCTACAAATCTCATAGAACAAGATTGTTTTTTGCAATGAATAAACACTTTATTCCCAAACTTCTCCTGTGACAATTCTACATTATATACATCTTCATATTCAATTATATCATTAAATATTGTAAAAAATCTTTTGCTACAGAATCTTATTCTTTTATTAGTTACAATTAAGATACCTGTCCTCAATGCGCTTTTCCCATCAAATACCTTTTCATAAGCACCATATATATAATTTACTACCTCTTCATTACTCTCAAAATTTTTTTTAGATATTTCTAATAACTTTTCAACTTTTGCCAAAATGCTCCCCCCAAATTATTATATTACCTGAATATTTTATTAATATATTTTTTTAAAATTAAAATAAACTCATTAATCAAATCTTTTACTTTATATTTTATTCCTTTTTTGAGTAAATCACAACCTTGATTATTTTTAATTTTACCATCAAGTTTCAATTTACTTTCCACTATAAATGCAATATCAATCATTTGATCATAAGCTCTTTCCTCTTCCCATTTTAGCAATTTATCTTTTTCTATTGTATTTTTGATAGAATCAGAAAGTTCTTTAAGTATATTTATTTCATTACTATTTATAGAGGATAAGGTTATTAAGTGATTTAATATTATTGCACCACATACCCTAGCATCAATACCTCTTAATGCACACCAATAAACAAAATAGCTAATAAAAATTCTTTTTTTACTTAAATCAAATTTTTTTATGGTATCTTCATATTGTTTAAGCAGCTCTTCATTTCTTAGCAAAACTTCGTATTTCATTTATTATCCTCCTCTGTATTGATGCAATTTAACAAAAACTGATAACATTTTTATTTCCTATCAGTCTTTGCTACTAAACTCTACTAAAGCTTTTCATTTATTTCCTTCTGTATTCTCTTTAGATCTTTCTGTCTCAAACTAGTTTCTTTTCGGATTTTATCCCAATCCTCGCCATCAATCATCATTTCTTTTGCTCTGTTTTTAGTATCATATTCTCTTTCGTTTTTCATTTTAATTCCTCCAAAATATTTTAATTATATTTTTACCATTTCATTTTCTTTTATGTATAAAAATACTAAAACTAAGATTAATTATGCCTATTTTATAGAAATTCTATAAACTTTATAAGTGATAGCATAATATGTAACTTTATTGCAAAAATTATTAATTTTTTTTGCAATAAGTCTATCTTATTAATTAAAAGACTTATTTGTTTTAGTTTTAACTTAATATGATCTTTTATACCTATGGCATATAAGCTTCTACTTACACAGAAGGCAAAATTCATAAGAATTAAAAGTTATTTCCGATAATAATTATAAATGCTAAAATGATAATTATGATAAAGTAAAACCCTTAAAGTTTTATATAAAATAATATAGCTTATAAATACTTCAAAAGGTTTTATCACACAATACAGAATACTTGGTAACTTCAGTGCCGAGGTGAATATGCTATAAACTTCTAAGAAGTAGATATAGATAGAGTAAATGCAGCTTTTGAAAACTTCTTCAAATTACATAAAAAACAAATAAGTAGCATATACTATAAAAGACCATACTACTTTGAGGCATATGGTTTTGAACCGAGCCAATATGATAAACCCCATAGGGCGATAATAGTTTCAACGGAAACTTTGCCCGATAAAGTCTTAGGGAAACCAAGCCAGTATTTGGTGTCAACCGATATTGCTTTAGCAAATATCAGCTATCCAAAAAAAGTTTGGATAATACCTAAGAACCTTACGACTTTAGCCGTGAGAGGTTCAGTGAAAGTCTATCTCAAAGTTAAATTATAAAAAGAAAGTCAACATAATTATGTTGGCTTTCTTTTTATGATTTTGATAAATTTAATGATAGAAATTTATATAGCATTAATAATTCTCATATTATGAAAAAGTTATAATTCAAAACTATTTATGATTTAGAAACATATTCTATCTTATTTTTTATATATACAATCATCATACCGATCATTCCACCACTAGTATCTAATATAACATCTCTTATACTTCCCTCTCTTCCAATTATAAATAATTGATGAAATTCATCACTACAAGCATAGAGAAACACAAATACTATACTCAAAAGAATGCTACTTTTAAACTTAAAATATTCTTTTAATACATTATAAAAAAGTACATAAAGAATAAAATACTCTGTGAAATGCCCTAACTTTCTAATTACGAAATTTGATAATTCCCCAAAAGCACTATTAAAGTTTATCCCTATAGTTCGTAGCATAGATATAACCAAATAACTTTGTTCATCCGATTGTACTGATGGCTGATGTGAAAACCAAAATATAATACACATCCATGCTATTAGTAGAAACCATTTTAATTTTTTATTCATAATTTTTTCCTCGCTAAATTATATCTAAAATAATATACCTATAAAAGAAAACCTAATTTTATCTTTTATATAAAGTTCATTAATGAAATTCCAAATTTCTATATAGAAACCCTATAGATAAACTACCTTTAAAATCAATTTATAACTAAATGTAGCTATCTTTAAATATTTTAATTTATAACTTTGATCAACGGAGAATTGAGAATGGACAATTGACAATTATGGCGGAAATTAGTTTTGATCAAAACAATTTCTTTAATGGATTTTTTAACTAGCAAT
>NZ_DKLM01000118.1:51598-67774 GCF_002455975.1 Clostridium sp. UBA6640 | reverse complement strand
GACGCAGTATGATACAAAATAGATGAGCATACTGACTAGTTATTTTTTTGAATATGCCTCATATCAGACAAGGCGTTAGGTTCTGCTCATAGTGACGCTATGGGCAGGTTCTAACAACGCAGTATAATAAAAAATAGACTAATATACCGGTCTATTATTTTTTTGAAGATACCTAATGCATCTGAAAGAAAATAATAAACTAAAGATGTTAGTATATTTAAGCATATGAAATAAAATAGCTAGTTAAAGATGTGAAATATATTTTGCATCAGACAAGAAGACAGGTTTTCATGATAGTCCAGCTATCATGAAGTTCTGACGACGCAGTATGATACAAAATAGATGAACATACTTACTAGTTATTTTTTTTGAATATGCCTCATATCAGACAAGGCGTTAGGTTCTGCTCATAGTGACGCTATGGGCAGGTTCTGACAACGCAGTATGATGAAAAATAGGCTAACATACTGGTTTATTATTTTTTTGAAGATGCCTAAGGCATCTGAAAGAAAATAATTTAGGCTATGTATTTAATACATAGCCTAATGTTTACATATCCGCAGACTGCGCTGTAAGAATATCTACTTCATTTTCCACTGGAATATTTACAACATTCTCCTTGACTAAAGCTTCTTTTATTACTTCTTCTATATTGGTTACTGCAACAATTTTTACACCTTCTATATCTTTAAAACTTTCTTGCCAGTTTTCTTTTGGTATTATTACTTTTGTAACCCCTGCTTTCTTAGCTGCATGTATTTTAGCATTTACTCCACCAATCGGCTTAACATTGCCATGAATGGAAATCTCCCCTGTCATAGCTACCTTATTATCTACAGCTACCCCTGTTATAGCACTATAGAGGGCAGTTGTTATACTAATACCTGCTGAAGGCCCATCTACTGGGGAACCTCCTGGAAAGTTTACGTGTATATCATACTTATCAGTATCTATGTTAAAAAATCTTTCTAGTACTGTTAAAACATTTTCTACAGAGCATCTAGCAGTACTCTTCCTTTTTATTTTTTTATTATGACCACTAATCTCTTCTTCCTCTACAATTCCAGTAATTTTAATTTTTCCCTTTCTTAAATTTACCGCTCTAGCACTAGCTTCTATTTCCATTACAGAACCTATATTAGCTCCATATACCGCTAATCCATTTACAAATCCAACTTGAGGACTTTCCTTTATCTTCTTATTTGGTCTTGGACTGTATTGCCCATTCTCAATAACCCATTCTATATCACTAACTGTTACAGTATCTCTATTTTCATTAATAGCGATTCCTGAAGCTAACTGTACTAAGTTAACCGCATCTCTTCCATTAGTAGAATATAATCCTACTAATTCGCAAGCTTTTTCTTCAAGTAGTAATCCTATTTTTTTCATAGCATTATTTGCTATTATTTCTATTTCTTCTGGTTGCAAAGCTCTAAAGAAAATTTCTACGCACCTTGACCTAATAGCTGGTACTATTTCTTCAGGGCTTCTGGTGGTAGCACCTATCAACCTAAAATCTGCTGGTAATCCATCATCAAATATTTCTTTTATATAACTAGGCATATTTTGATCTTCTGAATTATAATATGCACTATCCAAAAATACTTTTCGATCTTCTAAAACTTTTAATAACTTATTCATTTCTATAGGATGTAACTCTCCTATTTCATCTATAAATAATACACCTCCATGCGCTTTAGTAACAGCGCCTGGCTTTGGTTGTGGCACACCTGCAACTCCTAATGGTCCAGCCCCCTGATATATAGGATCATGCACTGAACCTATAAGTGGGTCAGCTATCCCTCTTTCATCAAATCTAATAGTTGTAGCATCTATTTCTATAAATTTGGCTTCTTCTTTAAAAGGAGATGTTTTTCTTCTTTTGGCATCCTCAAGAACTAGCCTCGCAGCTGCAGTCTTTCCTACTCCTGGAGGTCCATAAATAATTACATGTTGTGGATTTGGACCGCAGATAGCCGCCTGAAGCGCTTTAATTCCTTTTTCTTGACCTATTATTTCCTCAAAGCTACTAGGCCTGCTTTTTTCTGTTAAAGGCATAGATAATGATATGCTCTTCATTTTTTTTAATTTATCTATTTCTTTTTGATTTTCTTTGTTAATTACAACTTTATTACTTTGTTGCCCCTTTAAGGCATTAAAAAAGTATAACCCTATTATAATTGTAAAAACCATTTGTATTCCCGTAGTAAAGAATAATAATTTATCGCTCATAAATAATTTAGCTTAGATTCTATAAAATTAAGCTAATCCTCCTTCCATTAGATAAATTTTCCAGATAACTTTTAAATATATTACTATTCTTTACAATTACACAATTTTCTATTCCATAATATAATAAAAAATATAAGTAATTTCTTATATAATCTTTAAATATTATAAGATAAAATTATAATTAACTTTTTTGTTGTTTAATAAAATGTTTACTAATCCTTTATGTAAAATCTTTAGATTTAAATTTTATTAAAATTTCAGAATATAACTTTAAAAAGCTTATATCAATGCTAAAAATAAAAAGCTTAGTCTTAAAATAAAATTACTTTAAAACTAAACTTTTTTATATTCTATATTACAAACTTTAAGTAAAAGCTTCAATAAGTTTTAACTTTAGGGACGTTATCCTGCATTAAGCCGGTTCTGAGCCCCTTTTAACTTTATTCTTAGCTTCTAATTTTAATGGAGCTCTCTTTCCACTTTCAGCTATTACGAATTGAGGTTTTTTATCTTTTACTGATTCTTCAGTAATGATAACTTTTTCTATTTCTTCTCTTGAAGGAACTTCAAACATAATGTCTTTCATAGTTTCCTCTATAATAGCTCTTAATCCTCTAGCTCCAGTGTTTCTTTTAATAGCTTCTTTAGCAATTGCTTTCAATGCAGCTTCATCAAAATCTAATTGTACATTATCCATTTCGAATAATTTTTTATATTGCTTAACAAGAGCGTTTTTAGGTTCACTTAATATATTAACTAAAGCATTTTCATTTAAAGCCTCTAATGTAACAACTATTGGTAATCTTCCAACAAACTCCGGAATTAAACCAAATTTTAATAAATCACCAGGCATTATTTCTTTTAATAATGCTCCTATATCTATATTTTCCTTAGATTGAACTTTAGCTCCAAATCCCATAGAAGATTTTTGTGTTCTTCTAGTTATTATTTTTTCTAAACCATCAAAAGCTCCTCCACAGATAAATAATATATTTGAAGTATTAATTTGAATAAACTCTTGATGTGGATGCTTTCTTCCACCTTGTGGTGGTACTGATGAAACAGTTCCTTCTAATATTTTTAACAATGCTTGTTGTACGCCCTCACCAGATACGTCACGGGTAATAGAAGGATTCTCTGACTTTCTTGCTATCTTATCTATTTCATCTATATATATAATACCCTTTTCCGCTCTTTCAATATCGTAATCAGAATTTTGAATTAATTTAAGTAATATATTTTCTACATCTTCTCCAACATATCCTGCCTCTGTTAAAGTAGTAGCGTCTGCAATAGCAAATGGTACATTTAACATTTTAGCCAAAGTTTGAGCAAGAAGGGTTTTACCTGAACCTGTTGGTCCTAAAAGTAATATATTACTTTTTTGAAGTTCAACATCACCTTCACTTACATTTGAACTAATTCTTTTGTAATGATTATATACTGCAACAGCTAAAGATTTTTTTGCATCGTCCTGCCCAACTACATATTGGTCAAGATATTTTTTAATCTCGTCTGGTTTTGGTAGTGTTTCCATGTCAATTTGAACATCATCTTCTTTTTCATCTATGATGATTTCAGAACATAATTCTATGCATTCGTCGCATATATAAACACCTGGACCAGCTATTAGTCTTCTAACCTGTTCCTCGCTTTTACCGCAGAAGGAACATTTGAACTTTTTCTTTTCATCATTTCTTGGCATGTCTACACCTCTCTAACTGCTATTTCTTCTTAAATTCATAAACCTCATCGATTAATCCATACTCCTTAGCTTCCTCTGCAGTCATGAAATAATCTCTTTCTACATCACTTTGAATTTTTTCAAGTGACTGACCTGTATTTTCGCTTAATATTTTATTTAAAGTTTCTTTTGTTCTTAATATTCTTTTTGCATGAATATCTATATCAGTTGCCTGGCCTTTAAATCCACCTAGTGGCTGATGTATCATTATTTCACTATTTGGAAGTGCAAAACGCTTTCCTTTTGCTCCAGCAGATAATAAAAACGCTCCCATTGAAGCTGCCATACCAGTACAAATTGTTGATACATCTGGTTTTATATAATTCATAGTATCGTATATAGCCATACCATCTGTAATTGAGCCTCCTGGACTATTTATATATAAATATATGTCCTTATCTGGATCTTCTGACTCTAAAAATAATAATTGAGCTACAACTAAACTAGCAGTGGTAGGATTAACTTCTTCGCTTAGAAATATTATTCTATCTTTTAAAAGTCTAGAATAAATATCATAAGATCTTTCGCCTTTATTAGTTTGCTCTATAACCATTGGTACTAAACTCATACAACATCCTCCTTTTTATATATTATAAATTATAGCACAAAACTTCTACTATTTAAGTTTATCCTTATAATTTAACTTTAATCCTATATATTTAAAATTAATTGCCAGATTGCTCTGGCAATTAATTCTTTTAAATATGTTTTATTATAAGATATTAGATAGCTTTGCTACTTTCAACTAACATATCTTTAACTTTTTCAGTAGTAACTTGAAGTTGTAAATACTCTTTTTGAGAATTTACTAATAGCTCAGCAGTTTTATCTGCTTCTGAAGCTCCATAATACATTTCAGCCATTTGTTTAGCTTTAGCTTTAACTTCTTCTTCAGTTGCTGTTATATTTTCTACTCCTGCTATTTTATCCATAACAACTTCTGTTTTAACTTTATTTGTAGCAACTTCTTTCATTTGCTGTCTAAAGCTTTCTTCACTTGTATTTGTAAACTGATAGTATGTTTGAATATCTAATCCTTGATATTGTAATCTAGTTTCTAAATCTTTTAACATTCCATCTATTTCTCTATTTATCATAACTTCTGGAATATCAATTTTAGCATTAGCTACTGCTGCATTTACAACAGCTTCTTCATATTCTTTTTTTACTCTTATTTCATTTGCTTCCTCTAAATTAGCTTTTATATCATTTCTATACTCTTCTAATGTTTCAAATTCAGAAACTTCTTTAGCAAATTCGTCATCTATAGCAGGTAATTCTTTCACCTTAACAGTTTTAATTTTCACTTCAAATCTAGCTGGTTTTCCATTTAATTCTTCTCTTCCATATTGTTCTGGGAAAGTTACATCAACTTCTTTAAAGTCACCAGCTTTTAAGCCTATTAATTGCTCTTCAAAATTGTCTATAAATGTGCCTGAACCTATTTCTAATTCATAATCAGTTCCTTCTCCACCTTCAAAAGCAACATCACCAGTAAATCCTTTAAAGTCAATAACAGCTATATCACCTTTTTCTATAGCTTTATCTTCTTTAACCTCAACTCTTGCATTTCTATATTGAGCTTCTTTTAATTTATTTTCAACATCTTCATCAGTTACATTGTATTCATTTTTCTTAACTTCTAAAGCTTTGTACTCACCAAGTTCAACTTCTGGCATAACTGTTATTTCTGCAGTATATATGAACTCTTTTCCTTCTCCAATTTGAACTATATCTATTGATGGATAATCAATTGGATCTATGTTATTTTCTTCTAACGCTTTTGGATATGTATCTCTATATATCATGTCTATAGCGTCTTCAAATAATACTCCTTCTCCATAATATTTTTTTACTATATTAAGTGGAGCTTTACCCTTTCTAAATCCTGGTATGTTAAATTTCTTAGCATTTTTTGCAAAAGATTTTTTTAAAGCTTCATTAAATTTCTCAGCTTCTACGATTATTTCTAGTTTTACAACGTTTTTTTCTAGTTTTTCCATTTTAACGTTCATTGTTTTCTTCCTCCTAATATCATAAATGAATATTAACCTAATAGATTATACCATACTTTCTTAATAATTACATAGATTAATTGTCATTTTTTTAATAACACTAAATTCTAATATTGCGAATAATAAAACTTGCATCTATTAATACATCTTACTCTAAAATATATAAATTGACATTACAAAATAATATAAATTGTAGAGTTTGTTTCAAATTATACAATAAATTCATATAAAATTACAAGTAATTTTACAAACTTTCCTATTAATAAGCTATATTTCCTTCACCATTTAAATATTTTACAGTACCATCTATATTAACACTTAATCCTTTTTCTTCGATTTTCCCAAATTTAATATCTTTACCTGTTAAATTATAATAAACGCTATGTTCTAAATTTTGTAAACCTATCATCCACACATATTGATTTTTTTCCTCATTTATCCATGGCAAATAACTTATATATGCAATATTCTTTTCATCTATAAATTTTGGATTACCACCCCATAGATATCCTGGGCTATATTGAAGTACAGATTCTTTAGAAAAAATTTCATTTTCTGTAGATACATATTCTTTTTTTGTTATTTCCTTTAAGTCTCCATTTATATTCATTACGAAAATTCGTTGTTCCTTTTTCTCTTCAAAAAGAGCTTGTTTTCCTGAAGGACTAATATCACTGGTAGTGTTTTCAGCATTACTAATAGATATAATTTTTTTATCATTGTCTTTATTCTCTATAACAACTTTTACAGTAGTATTGTCATTTAACTTAATTTCTTTTTCTTCTTGTGTTGACTTTGGTTTATTAACTTCTTCTTCTAAATTTTCTTCTTTATTCTCTTCTTGGCCTTTATTATCTATTTTATCTTTATTATCTTCCTTATTATTATTTGTAGCAGTTTCTGATTTTTCATTTTTATTATCTTTATCTTTACTATCTTTATTTAATATTGCAGTGTTTTTTATATTTAATAAACTTTGTTTTATTGGTGAGCTAAATACTATAACTATAACAGCTGCAATACAAGTTAAAATTAGCATTACATATCTTCTTCTTCTTCTCTTCATCTGTTTTTCATAATCCTTACTAAACATGCTAGGCTTTCTTCTTCCCACTTGTCTTCCCTCCACACTCAGTATAATTGCATTAAATAAAATGGAATATTATTTTTAAAGCATACTTTCAAATAGTTATTTAATTCTATTATAACTCATTTTTAATTGAATTAGTATTTTTTTATTAATTAGCTAAAACTGCTAAATTAGCAATTTATAATTGAATGTATTTTCAACATAGACTGAAAAATTGAAAGCTGTGTATTTAGATTGATGTAATTGTCTTTAAAGAAAACTTTATTTAAGAAATTAATTCATAAAAAATTAAATTCACCCATAATTGTTAATTAAATACCAAAGGCATATTATATTAAGTTTTTTGATTATATACATCCTAAATGGTATAAATAACAATGTAAGGTTGAGTTATTACAGTTAATCACTGTTTCTTATATTTTTTTATTTTTATTTTTTTTAGTTTTTTCATTCTATCATATCTGTATTAGTCTAAATAGAAAACAGCTATGTTTTATATGTAATATATTATTAATTTTTTTATCTTTTAATCATTCATATTTTTCATTTATATTCATTTTTTCTTAACTTTTTATACTTATCATGACAGTTTTTGAAACTTATATTGCAGTCATATCCTTATTGATCTTTTAGTATACGTTATCACGAATGAAAAATAGCAATTTTTATCTTAATCTGAATATTCTGAAAATAAAAAAGTATATTGAATTATTTCTGTATTAGTAATACAATTATAACACAGGATAAATTATTAACAATCTAAAGAAATAAATAAATACTATAAAATAAATTTTATATTTATACTATATATAGTTAAATATAAGTGCCGTTTTATTTTAGAATTGTAATATATTAGGAGGAGTAGTAATGTTTAAACAATGGGAAGGCTTTAAAGGCGAGTTATGGCAAGAATCTATTGATGTAAGAGAATTTATTCAAAAGAACTATTCATTATATGAAGGTGATGATACTTTTTTAGTAGGAATGTCAGATAAAACTGCTAAGGTTTGGGAAAAAACCCATGCATTAATAATAGAAGAAATAAAAAAAGGAATAATTGATGTTGAAGTCAATGAAGTATCCGGAATTAACAACTTTGGTCCTGGATATATAGATAAAGATAATGAAGTTATTGTTGGACTCCAAACAGATGCTCCACTAAAAAGAATAGTTAACCCATTTGGTGGATTTAGAATGGTAGAACAATCTTTAAAAGCCTACGGATTTGAATTAAATGAAGAAATAAGCAAATATTTCCCTAAATATAGAAAAACTCACAATCAAGGTGTTTTCCATGCTTATACTGATGAAATAAGAGCAGCTAGAAGCGCTGGATTATTAACTGGTCTTCCAGATGCTTATGGAAGAGGAAGAATTATCGGTGATTATAGAAGAATAGCACTTTACGGAATGGACTTTCTAATTAATGAAAAGAAAAAAGACTTAGCTGAACTTAAAGGACCAGCTTTAGATGATTTAATAAGACAAAGAGAAGAAGTTAATGAACAAATTATAGCTATGGAAGATATAAAAGCTATGGCTGCTTCTTATGGAATAGATATTTCAGAACCTGCTAAAGATGCTAAAGAAGCTGTACAGTTTACCTATCTTGCATATTTAGCAGCTATAAAAGAAAACAATGGTGCTGCAATGTCATTAGGAAGAGTTAGCACATTCTTAGATATATATATTCAAAGAGATTTAGAAAAAGGTATTATAACAGAATTAGAAGCTCAAGAAATAATCGATCAATTTGTTATAAAGTTAAGAATAGCTAGACATTTAAGAACTCCTGATTATAATGAACTATTTGCTGGAGATCCAAACTGGATAACAGAGGCAATTGGTGGAGTTAGTGTAAATGGTAAACCACTTGTAACTAAGACATCATTTAGATTCTTGCATACATTAATTAATCTAGATCCTGCACCAGAACCAAATATGACGGTTTTATGGTCAGAGAAATTACCAGAAAACTTCAAGAAATATTGTGCAAAAATGTCAATTGAAACTGGGGCAATTCAATATGAAAATGACGACATAATGAGACCTGTATATGGCGATGACTACGGTATTGCTTGTTGTGTATCAGCTATGGAAATTGGTAAGAGAATGCAATTCTTTGGAGCTAGAGCTAATTTAGGTAAGTCACTATTGTACGCTATTAATGGCGGGGTTGATGAAAAAACATTTAACACTGTAATTAAAGGTCTAGATAAGATGACTGATGAAGTTCTTGACTATAAGAAAGTTAAGACTAAATACTTTGAAGTACTTGAATATGTAGCTGAATTATACGTTGATACAATGAATACAATTCACTATATGCATGATAAATATGCTTATGAAGCTGGACAAATGGCTTTACACGATACAAACATTAAAAGATTCATGGCTTTTGGTGTAGCAGGATTATCTGTTGTAGCTGACTCATTAAGTGCTATAAAATATGCTAAAGTTACACCTATTAGAAATGAAGAGGGAATAGCTATAGACTTTAAAATTGAAGGCGATTTCCCTAAATACGGAAATGATGACGATAGAGTTGATGATATTGCTGTAGAAGTTGTTAAAAATTTCTCTGAAATGCTAAAGAAACACAAGACATATAGAGATGCTGAACACTCCTTATCAGTGTTAACAATAACATCTAATGTTGTCTATGGTAAAAAAACCGGTGCTACTCCAGATGGAAGAAAAACTGGTGAACCATTTGCACCAGGTGCTAACCCAATGCATGGAAGAGATGAAAATGGTGCCTTAGCATCATTAAACTCTGTTGCTAAAATACCATACAAAGAGTCTTGTCAAGATGGAGTTTCAAATACCTTTTCAATAATTCCTGACGCATTAGGAAAAACTGAAGAAGAAAGAATCAATAATTTAGTATCTATAATGGATGGATATTTCGGTCAAAGTGCCTTCCACTTAAACGTCAATGTTTTAAATAGAGAAACATTATTAGATGCTATGGAAAATCCAGATAAATATCCAACATTAACAATTAGGGTTTCTGGATATGCTGTTAACTTCAATAGATTAACTAAATCTCAACAATTAGAAGTTATAAGCAGAACATTCCATGAATCAATGTAATTAATTTAAGTAGAATTACCTATACTAATATAGGTAATTCTGCTGTATTAAAAAAGCTATTAACTTTAATCTGATAGTTTTTTTAATACAACTATATAAATACTAGTTAAGGAGAAGATATTATGATAAAAGGAAGAATTCATTCAATTGAAAGTATGGGCCTTGTAGATGGTCCTGGTATAAGAACAATAGTATTTATGCAAGGCTGTAAATTAAGATGTGCTTATTGTCACAATCCAGATACCTGGAGCTTAAATAGTGGCAATGAGATGACTTCTGATGAAATAATAAAAAAAATTATTAGATTTAAACCCTACTTTAAAAATTCAGGTGGTGGCGTAACCTTTTCTGGTGGAGACCCTTTATTTCAGGATGAGTTTCTACTTGATATGTTAAAACAATGCAAACAGCATGGAATACACACCGCCATTGATACTGCTGGTTATGGACATGGTCATTATGATGAAATTTTGAAATACACAGACTTAGTTCTACTTGATATAAAGCATATAGATAGTACTGGTTATATTAAACTAACAGGACAAGATACTAAAGATGTTAACTTATTCTTAGAGGCTCTTAGAAAAAGCACCTCTAGAGTTTGGGTTAGACATGTAATTATTCCTGGTCATACAGATTCTAAAGAGCATATAGAAAAAATAGCTAAAATAATAAATGAGGAAATTCCAAATGTAGATAAAATTGAACTTCTTCCCTATCATCTATTAGGAGTAAATAAATATGAGTCTTTAGGTATGAAATATAAATTAGAAGATGTTCCAGCTATGGATAAAGAGAAAACTAAGGAATTAGAAGCCTATTTATATTCTCTTGTAGATTTAGATAAAACTAATATAAAAGTATCCTAACCTAATAATATGAAAAAGGTTTAACTCTAAAATAATTTTTAATTTAGGGTTAAACCTTTTTTATATTTAATTTCCAAAGTATTTCTTTTCCGATTAGTTATATAGATAAAATAACTTTCTTTGCTTATTACATTTTTTTCCACATTTTCCACAACTTTATCCACATTTTGGTAATAATTATCATTTACCAATCATATAATATTTAATATTTACTTATTAATTACTTTATGAGATAATGTAACTATTATATATATTTTGAATTATTTTATAACTATTTCTCGCTATATTAAAGGGGGACAAGCTAATGAGACTTAATACTAAGGCTTTTGAAAAATTCATCGAAGAACACCAAATACCTATGAATAAAGGAATGAATATAGATGAATTTACTATCTTCTCTTTTCCTGAGAAAATAACTGTTAATGGTATTGAAAAACCAGTTTTAGGTGGTGGAACAGAAAAAAGAGCAGTTATCGCATTAAGAGATGATGATACTCTAGCTGATATATATGTATTTCATATAACAAGTACACCGAGTGATGAAAATACAAAAATTAAACTTTATAAATTATTTAATGATTTAAATTCTACTTATAAATATGTTTCTTTCTATGAAGATCAAAACGTAGTCAGTGCAAAAGCTTCCATTCCTTTCAACAATAATTTTGATGCTGAAATTGTATTTGAAACTTTATCTGTTATTTTCCAAGCAGTTGAAGCAGAATACGAAGGAATAATGGATGCACTAAATTTAAAGCCTAAAAAAAGTAAAATTATTGATTTAAAATCAATGCAATAGTTTTAAAAGCCCATATCAAAATGGGCTTTTATTTTGTATTACACAATATATAAAAATATAATAAAATACTAAATATATTAAATACCATTGGAGGATACTATGTTAAAAGAAAACAAAACAATTTTATATCTTATCATAATAAACTTAGCCTTACTAATGATTTTTTTATCAACTAAAGTAAGCTTTATTTTTACGCCTTTAGTTAGTTTAAAAGACGCTGCATTAATACCTGCTATTTTAGCTATATTTTTATATTATATATTAAGACCTATAAATAGATTTTTAAAATCTAAAAATATTTCTAGTGGATTAGCAACAACAATAACTATAATATCTATATTAATACTCTTAATAGGCATATCCACTTATGCTAGCTCTACTATATCAAAAGAAAGCTCAAGCTTAGTTACAAATCTTACTGCTAGCATTCAGAATCTATCAGAAAAATATAGTTATTTGTATCCAAAACTCAATGAATTATTAAAGTTAGATGATGTTCTAAAGAAAACTGCATCTTTTATAACTAGTTCATTTTTAGATATAAGTATAGGTGTTGCAGGTGTAGTAGGCTCTGTAAGTAATTTCTTTGCTCAATTAATACTTATTCCTATTATTATGTTCTATATATTAAAAGACGACTATAAAATTTATAATTCCTTTGTAAAAATATTACCTGTAAAGATTAAAAGATTTGTAATAAAAATTATTAAAGAGATAGATACAGTACTTAAACAATATATAACAGCCCAAATGATGGTTGCTTGTATAATAGGTATATTGATGTTTATAGGATATTTGATAATAAGAATGCCTAATGCTTTTATATTAGCTTTCTTTGCCTTTATAACTTCATTCATACCATTTTTAGGCCCTATATTAGGAATATTTCCTGCTTTAATAATAGCTTTAGGAATGGGTTTTCCAATGGCTGTTAAAATAGGTATATTAGCAGTAATTGTTCAACAACTTGAAGGCAATATAATAACTCCTAATATAACAGGTAATCAGCTTCATATGCACCCACTTACAACAATTATAGTAATTACCGCAAGTGTGTACTTAGGGGGATTTTTTGCTGCTTTTGTAGCAGTACCAATATATAATATTATTAAAATATTAGTTAAAAACATTTATCAATACTATATTTTATGTAAGCAAAGATCTAAGGAAATAAAAGTATCAAATTAAAACAATATATTTACTAATCCTAAATATTTTATAATTAGAATTTATTAAATAAAAGATGGAACAATGTTCCATCTTTTATTTATAGCATATATTTACTTATTAGCTTGCACATTTTTCACAAGGATTATTTTTCCCCTGATCTTTCGCATCTTTTAAACTACCTTCTAATATATTTTTACTATTTGATAAACTACTACAATCTTTCTTGTAGTGATATGCTTTTCCCTTAGGTGTAAAGTATACTACTTTGCTAGAATTATTACTTTTATTAGTAGTACTTTTATTATCTTCATTTTTTGCTTGGATATTATTTGCTTCTTTATTTTTTCTTACTCCCTCTTTATAGCTAGCTACTGATTTATTAAAAGTTATTTTTTTCCCATCACTATTAGCCACAATTGTACCTTGCTCATCTGTTCTATAAAGTTTTATATTTCTTTCACTCATCTTTTTTACAGTTTCAATATGAGGATGCCCATAATCATTATTTTTTTCACAAGTTATTACTCCATATTTAGGATTCACTGCATCTAAAAATTTATCTGAGGAAGAAGTTCTTGATCCATGGTGGCCTAATTTTAAAACATCTGCAGTTAAGTCACTTTTACTATTTAAAATATCTTGTTCTGAAGGACCTTCTGCATCTCCTGTAAATAAAAATGTGTTATTTCCGTATTTCATCTTTAAAACTATAGAGCTATCATTAGCATCTTCATAATCTTTTATAGGTGCTAATATGGTAAAAGTAGCTTCTCCTAATTTAAAGCTATCCCCCACTTTAGGAGCTGTAAATTTTAATGACTTTTTATTAGCAGCTGTTACTACATCCCTATAAGTCTTTGTAGTAGAAGTTTTTTTAGGCATAAAAATCTTTCCTATTTCAAATTCGTAAATAACATCATCCATAGCACCTATATGATCTTCATGTGGATGAGTACCTACTAAATAGTCTATTTTAGTTATATTTCTTTTACTTAGATAATCCTTAATAATCTTTCCATCATCATTATTACCAGCATCAATAAGCATTGTAGAGTTTCCCTGTTCTATTAAGATGCTGTCTGCTTGTCCTACATCAATAAAGTGCACCATAAGTTTCTCCGTAGAATCTGCAACTACATTTTCCTCTTTTCCTTCTTCTAAAGATATTTCTGCACATCCAATTAAAAATACAGAAGTCATTATTAAAATTATAAATATAAATAAATTTTTAATTTTAAAAATTCCTTTCTTCATTTGTATCCCTCCTAATTTCCTTAGTTTTTATGAACTTAATTTTTCAACTTTTCTTTTATTATACATGAACATTAAAAATCCAGCTGAAATTATAACTGCATATCCTAATATACTTAATAAATCTGGAATTTCTCCTAGTAAGAACATTCCTAATAAAGCTGTAAAAATTATATTTGCATAGTCGTATATAGATATCTCACTAGCTGGTGCATATTTATATGCTACTGTTAATGAAAATTGTGCTATAGAAGCAAAAACTCCTGCTCCTAGTAATGTTAATAATTGATTTAAAGTTAAAGGTTTATATACCATTATCATCAAAGGAAGATTAAATAATATAGATACAAAAGAAAAATAGAAAACTATAGTATAATATTTTTCTTTATCTCTTAAAAATCTTACAAATGTATATGCACCTCCTGCAAAAGCTGCAGAAGCAACACCTATTAATGCAGGCATTATATTCATGTTAAAGGATGGCTTAATTATTAATAAGCTTCCTAAAAAAGCAGCAATTATTGCAACTAATTGAATTTTAGTTATCCTTTCTTTTAAAAATAAAGCAGAAAAAACTATAACAAAAAAGGGACTTAACTTATTTAACATAGAAGAGTCTGATAATACCATGTTATCTATACAATAAAAATATAATATTACCCCTAATGTTCCTAATATAGATCTACCTAATAGATATTTCTGATTTTCCTTTTTACCAAAGAAACTTTCCTTGTTCTTTATAATAAGTACTAAAGCAACAACACAACTAACTATATTTCTAAAAAAGCTTTTTTCAACGGAAGGTACGTCCCCTGCAATTTTAACTAAAAGGCTCATTATAGCAAAGCAAAAAGATGCTAAAAGCATATATGATATTCCCTTTGTTTTATTGTCCATAACTCCACATCCTTTCTTTTGTACTATATTAATTTTATCTTACAACAGCTTTTTTTAATAGTGTTAATAATTTATTCTAAATTTTTAAACATTTAAGTAATAATTCAATTTTTAAAATAGAAAAAACTTACAATCATAAGCTGTAAGTTTTTATGTTTATTATTTCACCATTATTTTCCCTTTACTTTGTCTTATTATACCACCTACTGTAGGAACTAATTTACTTTCTATATATTTTAACTTATGTTCATCATCTTCTATAGCAATATTTTGTATAGCAAAAGTTAAGGCTTTAAAAATAGAATTAATTTGATAAGGTGTAAAGCTGAAATTCTCTATAGCCCCATTGGCACTATTAGAAATTTTTTCACAAATCTCACATAAGAACATTATATAAAATTGTTTATCCCCCTTACTCTTAGCATATTCAATTTGCGCCTCAATATTATACGGATACCTCTCTTCAATTCCATATTTATAAATAGTATATTGTCCGTAACGATTATCTTCCATATAACCCCTCCATAATATATTTATAAATAACCTCCGAAAGTTCTATATATGATATATAAAAAATATAATGTTCCTATACCTAACATAGCCCACATTATAGGCTTACAATTTATTTTTTTCTTTTCACTTTTACATTCTTCTAAATCTATCTCTTCTAAAGAATCCTCTATATCTATCAAAGTCTTTGGGTTTTGTTGCTCTCTCATTAATAAATCCTCCTTTATTATGAACTTATGAGCATTTATTTATAAGTAGAACTACATTCATAAATATAGATAAGCTACCTTAAAAATTAATATATAACCAAATATAACTATACCCCGATTATTTCAATTCACAATTCACAATGCAAAATTCACAATTAAGGTGGAAATTATTTTTGATCAAAATAATTTCTTTAATAGATTTTTTAATAAACGTGACTTCGTCACTTTTAAAAGGAATAGGTTCAAAACTTCTCTTGAGAGAAGTGTCCATAATTGTCCATTGTCAATCGT
>NZ_DKLM01000118.1:50218-51492 GCF_002455975.1 Clostridium sp. UBA6640 | reverse complement strand
AATTTAGTAGTATTAGTGGAAATATCGATAAATGTTAATTACTTTCAGAGATAGATCAAATTTAGAAGCGGTACATCTATATATAGATATAGGGTTTTACTAACAAAATTTTTAATTGATTTGTTTTATTAGAATTTAAAAATATATCAGTATAAGATAAGAAATATATCTCTTATCTTATACTGAACTATCTTTTATCTTATTTTATTTTTCATTTTCTCTTACTTTAATTAATGTCTTTAGTTCTTCTAAATCTTCTAATGTTGCCTTATTTCTTATAAAGCTTCTTGCACTAGAACGACTTTTTAAATAACTAGCATATTCTCTGTTTTTCTTTTCCCAATTTTGATTTGCTAAAGTTTGCCTTGCTTTTTCCATTATTAAATCACCTTTTAAACCATTTAGTAAGTATCATAATTGTAGCTAATAACATTACAGGTATCCCAATTAAATCTAATAACCCTGCTCTACTAAAGCATGTTTTTCCTAACCATGTTATTGTAAAAAAAATTACTACCAATTCAGTAACTTCTATTTTTCTTTCCATTCAATTTTAGGTGTGCTATAATTTATTCTATAGGAAGGAGTTCTATCTCCTTTCCTCAAGTTATTTAGAACGCTTCTTTTTGGACTTAGGGGCGTTCTTTTTATTTTGTTGATTTAGATTTTTTATCGTTAGTATTGCGATTACTATGCCTAACAATTTCAACACTAAATCTAATAGATCAATTAGCACAGCCACGGAATCACCTCCTTAATTATATTATACTACGTGTAGTAAACAGCCGCAAGAATTTTTAGTAATTTTTACAAAATATAGGTATATATTATATTTTATTCCCAATTAAAGCTTGTCAGACTTTTATTTAAAAATAAATACTAAATATTTATTCTTAATATTTTTAAAGGAATTTGAACATTATAAAAAAAACATTAAAACAAAAAAAGAGCTTTTGATGAACTCTTTTTAATTACTTAATTTTTTCTATAGCTTTAAATAAAAGTTTATTATATTACTGTCTAAGTCTTTAAGCCAAACAAATTCTTTCCCCCACTATTGTAAAACAAAACTATTACATAAAATCTATTATTATTTTATAAGTTTAATATTAAATAATCGGTTTAAAACTCCTTTGAAAGGCAAGATATGAAATATTTTTGCTTAACATAACTATGTAACTGCCATTCAACTATAAGATAATAGCTAAAAATTTTAGGAGCTATAGGGATACAATGTAAAAACTTAATATACACTCTGGAAAATAAGTTTTCTA
>NZ_DKLM01000118.1:27336-50106 GCF_002455975.1 Clostridium sp. UBA6640 | reverse complement strand
GAAATTAAAATCATGTATAAATCAAATTCCCATTGAGAAACCCTATATAATCCCCTCCATAAGACATTGCTCTATACTCCACACAATAGGTATAATGAATTCATTGATAATTCTTCCTATATTTTGTATAATTTAGAAAAGAAACTCAGTTATATTATAACGTAATTTATGATATTACATTATAGTATAAACATTTATTAGGGGTTAAAGGTGAGAATTTATGGAGATAGAATTTTATGAAATAGGTAAAATTGACGATGAAGAATTAACATTTGCAGTAATAAGCACTATATATCAAGGAAGATGGGTTTATGTTAGACATAAAGAGAGAAAATCTTGGGAAATTCCAGGAGGTCATAGAGAAATAGGAGAAACTATTGATGATGCCGCTAAACGGGAATTATTTGAAGAAACTGGTGCAAAAGAATTTAATATAAAGCCTGTTTGCGATTATTCAATGAATGATTCCAATGAAAAACTATTTGGGAGGCTATTTTTCTCCGAAGTAAGCGAAATGGGTATTTTACCAAATTCAGAGATTGAGGAGGTAGAACTATTCGATGCACTTCCAAAAAATCTAACATATCCTAATATCCAGCCATATCTATATGAAAAAACATTACCTTTGAAATGTAATAGATAGGCATTTAATATGAAAGTTGGAAATGGATAGAAAAGAGTCTTATTTAGACTCTTTTTTTATGGATCTATATTTTGAATTAGTTCTCTCCTCTGGATTTATATAATCATAATCACCGTTTTCAGTTTTTTTTAATCCTAATGATGCCATTTGCTTTTTAGTAAATTTACGTTTATTAGTCATATATACGCCTCCTTCTATACTGTTAGAATCACCATATAAAAAAAATCTATTCCTATAATTACTTTTAATCAGCTTAGGATAAACTTCCTAAATAAAAAACTTTATATAATTCCTACATAAGTATATTTTAAAATGCCGTAACTAATTTTAATATTTAAAATATAACTATAAATTTTATTTTCTAAAAAACTTACATTTATAATATATCCCTTTGTCTTTTGTTAAATTTGGTGATATAATTTTCACATCCCCCCCATAGGGATATGAAAGGAGAAAATTATATGCATAATCATTCACAACAAAAATGTAATTAACAGATTATCTAGAGCTATAGGTCATTTAGAAGCTGTAAACCGTATGGCTGAAGAAGGTAGAGATTGTAGTGAGCTATTAATTCAAATATCTGCTGTTCGTTCTGCCATAAACAATATTGGAAAGAGAATACTAGAACATCATGTTAATCATTGTGTTATAGAGGCTATAGAAACGAATAATACAAAAGTTCTTAATAATTTTAAAAGTGCCTTAGATAAATTTCTAAAATAAAGGAGATGTAAACTATGCAATTTATGTTAAAAACATTAATATCTTCCCTTCTAATTGCTATTGTATCTACTATTAGTAAGAAGTCTCCTTTTGTCGGAGCTATTATTATATCTTTACCTATAACCTCCATATTGGCTTTAATATGGCTTTACAATGATACTAAAGATATAAATCAAGTAATTTCTTTATCTTCATCTATATGTTTTATGATCTTACCTTCAATATTATTTTTTGTAGCTTTAGCTATTTCGCTTAAGCATGGCTTTAATTTTATTCAATCAATGCTTTTTTCTTCTATTATTATGATTATTTTTTATACTGCCTACTCTTATATTTTAAATAAAATTGGAATTAATTTATAGATTCTTAAAAAAGCATCTAATTAACTAGATGCTTTTTTAAAATCTAATCTTTTTAATAGGTAATATATGTGTAATTTTCATTGCAATTGTTAACTTTCTCTGTCAATGCACCTTCAACTTTATTCTCTATGACTTTTTTCATATTTTAATTCTATTAATGTCATTATAGAATAATTAGCTAAATCCATTAATGTATCTTCTATACTCTCATCAACCTTATTTTCTGTTTTAATTAATGCCTTAAGCCTACTTAATTTATCTTCCAATCTTATTATGGGCATTACCATGCCATATTCTTTAAATCCCTTGCCAAAGCTGTCTCCATAGTCGTGATTTTTTCTTGTGTATAAACTATTTAGTTCTTTACATATTTCCATGTGTTTAGATGACTTATCCATAATTATCTCCCCTTAGCATTTCTATTTAATATATATAGTATTCTACAAATTTTGTTTATTTAATTATTTTAAAATATTAAAACAATAATCTGAAAAAAACTTAAAAATAAGTAAGCCCAAATTCTTCATCACCTGTAAGAAGAACCATAATAGGTGCTATTTAAAAACATTTTTTCCACTCATCATCATAAGAAAGCATCCTAAGCACAAAAAATAAAAAAGAGCTTTTGCAAGCTCTTATGTATTATTTAAAGTAAACTAAATACTTAATATTTCTAGACATCAATCTAATATAAAATTAACTCACTTACTTTAAAATATGTTTCAAATAAAGTATTTTACAAAATAGTTAGATTACATTATCCTTCCAGGTAATAATGCATCTACAATTCCGATAACTACAGCTGCTAATAACGCTCCTATTATAGATACTCTCATATGTGGAACTAAAAATTGTGCTAAGTATATTATTACAGCAGCAATAACAAATCCTTTTAATCCTTTTCCTATAGGAGATGCATCAACTCCCATAAGTGATTCTGCGAAATAATCTAATACAGTTATTACAAGTGCAGCTATCAAAAATGACCATAATCCATGAATAGTAAATCCAGGTGTTAAAAATGATGTTATACCTAAAACAACTGCAACTACTATTAATCTTAATACCCACCCCCAAATACTATTATTATTTGAATCATCTCTTCTATTTTCTTTATCGTGTTCCATTAAAATTCCTCCCTTATAAATTTTTATTGTCATACACATAGTATGCTCATATAATTGAGAAATATAATAAATAATGAAGAATATATATTTATTCCCTATATATTTTTAAAAATATGGGAAATTTAATTTAAATTTCAACCTTTTTTTAGCATTTTATTAATTATAATTAATTCATTAATAAACAGTTATAACTTATATCACATACTTGAATATTTACTTCCTTTAATTTAAAGCATATTTGTGATCATTTTTTCTTCCCTAATAATATTAAAATTCATTCAACATTCAATAACAAACTCTTTCTATTTTAAAGTAAATTTCTCAGCTACATAATCTTAATTTTTTTGCATAATATTATAGATTTTACTCATAATATAATTGTACGATTAAACTCCACATATAAGATGAGCTAAGTAATACATGAATCATATTGCTTGGCTCTTCTTATTTTTAATAATAAAATAGAATAGGTACTAGCTCTATTTATATAGTAATCTCCCCATTTTAAACCTATTCGAAATCTATTAAAAAAATAATTATTATATTATTTTATAATTAGGTTTACATTTCTTAATACGCTTTCGTTTCTTATTGTTGAAAATTAAATCTTATCCTAAGTAAAGCAAAGGAAAATAATAGGGATAATTATTACTCCTTTGTATCCCCTTTATAAAGAGATATAGAAAAATTTTTAGAACAATCAACTCTATTAACCGAAGGAAAAATATCATATAAAAAGAAGTAACATTGCTGCTATAATTAAAAAGACGACCAAAGATAATTTTTCATTTATAAATAAGAAATTAATAAATAATTGAATAGAGACTCAAGCTTTTCTTATAAACAATAAAGAGTTTCTATAAAAAACTACAGAAGACCTTGAAACTATAACTTTAAAAATCCTCTATACTATAGTCTTTCAAATAGAGATGGGATAAATGAGAAGCCCCTTCTTCAGAGTCAATAAATATTTTACAAGTATAACTAATTTTTTATAAACTAAAATGACTACTTTTAAGTAACTTCAGAACTTTATGCAAAAGATAGCGGTGAGCATAGAATAGTTGCTGAAGAACTCTATATTATTTCTAAATAAAATAAGCAAACAGCATTCAACTTACCCCTTTAAAATATATATTTTAAAAAAACTGCAGTACTACTACACTGCAGATCTTTTATGGATTGCTGACATATATATTATGGTACTTTTTATACCTAAAATATAACAGTCCTAATAAAGCTAAAACCTTAAAACTCTCTACTCATAATGCTGACTTGCTAGCAATCAAGGTAGTCACATCTGCTAATTTTTTGTGGGAAACTTACTTGGAGCTTAAATGGTACGTTAACAAAAGATAATAACAGTTCTAAGTAAAAATCTTTAAGTTTAAATATTATTCTGATTATATCAACAAGTGAACGTGAAAACTGTATAGATTAAAGTGCCGTCCCATTAATGGGGCGGCTTTTAAATAACTTTAGGTTAATATTATTATAAATCCTTATTTTTAAATTTTTTTCAATAATCTTTTCTTGCGTTTATATCCTCTTAAAATTTTCCATTTTTAATACCCAATGTTTTAACTTAGATTTTTTATAAAAAAAGAGCCTCCATAAGCTCTTTTAAAATTATTTTTTATACCTTCCTAAAAGCAAAAAATTGCTTTCCTAAATCTCAACTCAAAAATTTTAAACTTTAGTATTATATATCCATCACATCAAAATAAGGCAGCATCTATTATAAATTATAATCACAGATAGTTCTTATTTTCTAATACTTAAAATATTCTTTATTAATATAATATATACCCACAGTTAAATATCCAGTGAAAATTGACTTAATCTAATAAAGTAATTTACTAATCATCAATTCTTTCATATCCACATTCACATATATATTTAATGCTTAAAGTAAAATTGTAATCATCGTTGTCATCTACTTTTACATACTCTCTATTTATCTTCTTACCACACTCAGGGCAAATTAGATGTTCATCCATTTTACAATTCCTCCTTAATTCTAGCTCCTAATATATTTAAAATATGAACTTAATTAGATATCTATTTCTACTGGCTTGTCTTGATAGCATGCAATATTTTGCTTTGGACTTTTTTTAAGTATTCTATCTAAAGTCTTTTGAATTTGATTTATATCCTTATCTTCTATATCTTCCCAAAGTAAATTACTCCACTCTTCATACATATTGTCACATTCCTCATTTTTAATGGCATTTTTCAATATATCTTTTGCGTTAAGAACCGCATAGTGGATCCCTAATGTATAAACATTCATTTCTTTAAATTCATCTATATTTGTAATCAACTCTTCCTTTGTCATTAACTGATATTCATCACCCACTACTAATATTTCATGATCTTTCAAAGTTGATAATTTAACCATTCTTATTCCCTCCTATTTCAGATTATAGATTATAAATTATAAAAAATAATTTATAATCACTTTTTTAAACTTATTTTTTATTATATTTAGTCTCAAATTAAACCTTAATTTCTTCTACTAAATATTCTATAACTCTTTAGCAACATAATTATTAAACAGCTTTTGATATTAAAATCTAAAAATCCTTCTATTCTATAATATAATTATCATATCCAATTTGTTACTTATAATAACAAATTTTTCCCTTTCATCATTTTACGCCATTTAAATGCTTATGTAATTCCTTAAATTAAATTTAATGCTATAAATATAGAATCTAATACAATATTTTTCTTTATCAAATAAGAGTTCATTTTATTATATAGNNTTCTTATTAGCATCTTTTTAAGATTCTACTAAATTTCACAATTAACAATCTTATTAATAACTTTAATTTAATAACCTTTATTAAAATCAATCTTCAATATAAAAATACCGTAAAATTCATCTTGAATAATACGGTATTGGAAATCTATATAACCCAATAATAGTGAAACTCAATATTAACCTTTCCCATTAGTTAATGGTTCCCGATACCAAGCTCTCGACGGACTTTCACCGCTAGTTATTGGTCATGCTGACAACTAATAAAAGGATGCCTATTTTAAATAAGCATCCTTAATTACTTAATATATGTAATACGAAATTGGATTAATCTTTTCACCATTAGAGTTAATTATCTCAAAATGTATATGTGGTCCAGTTGACAATCCTGTTGACCCAACCTTTGCAATTTGTTGTCCTCCACTGATAGTCTGTCCCTGACTAACTAAAAGCTCTGAATTATGAGCATATAAACTGCTGATATCTCCATGATCTATAACTACTACATTCCCATATCCACTCATCCAACCTGAGTAAGCTACAGTTCCACCTTTAAGTGAATACACTCCAGCACCATGTGGTGCCCCTATATCAAGAGCTCCATGAAATTCTTGCTTACCCGTAATAGGATTGACTCTTCCTTCAAATCCCTGAGTTATAGGATATCCATTTCCTCCTGTTATTGAAAAAATACTTCCATTTGATACTTGTCCACCGCTAGGCACATCTCCATCACCTCTAGATGGCCTCCTACTCTGAGCCTCCATACTCCTAATAGCTGTAACTATTTCATCAAACTCATTTTGTTGTTGTGCTAATATGGCTTCTTGCACATCAATATCACTTTCAATTTCAGCTATAAGTATATCTTTCTCTTGCTTATTATCTTTTACAGTACTCATTTTACTATTAGCAGTTTGCATCATACTCTCAAGATTGCTTTTTTCATTCTTAGCTTGAGTAGTAGTGCTTTCCAGCTGTTCTTGCTTTTCCTTAAATTCATCCATAAGCTCTTTATCATATTTAATCAGACTTCTTATAGCTTCTACTCTTCCAATGAAATCATAAACTCCTTCTGAGCCAAATAATATCTCTATGTAACCTTGAGATTGGTTCACATACATAATACGGAGCCTTTCTCCCATTACTTCTTCATTTTTTGCTAAATCAGTCTTTAATTCCTCTGATTTAATCTCTAAATTTTTTATCTTCTCATTTGAATTACCTATTTGAGAATTTATTTCTTCAACTTCACGTTCTAACTCATTGATATTTTTTTCTAATTCATAAATATCATTAAGAACATTTTCCTTATTTTTCTCTAATTTTTTTATCTTATTTTCGCCGTTATTAATTTCTTGTTTAATATCATTAGACTTATTTTTCATATCACTAATATCATTTGCTAGTACACTTCCTGTTACTAGGTTGCTACATAGTATCGCTGCTATTATAATTTTAATTTTATTATTCATAGAAACCCCCTTCAGGATATAATGCTTGTCTACCTGATTTTGATGTCATTTTACCAACCTAAATACTTTTTGTCAACTTTTAATTCAGTTTAACTTTTTTTGTAAAGAATTCAATTTATCAATTTTTTTATCACTTTCTCTGTTAACTAACCATATACCTATACATACACATATTAATGCTATGGCATTTTTTAATTCCCATATATCTTCATGTAAAAATACAGCTGATAATATTGAACCAAATATAGGCGTTAAAAAATTAAAAACAGCTATAGTTCCTACGTTGTTATACTTTAAAAGAGTTGTCCACAATGAAAATGCAACGGAGGAAAGCAGTGCAAGGTATATAAGCAAGCTTGTGGATTTTATAGTAAATCCTGATATAGAGCCATTAAATCCTTGACCTAATCCAATAAGTATAGCTCCTCCTATGAATAGTTGATATCCTGTTACTACTACTGAATCCATAGACTGTGTAAGTTTTTTACCATAGATAGATGATGCAGATAGTATTAATGCTGAAATCAAAATTGCACCTTCACCTTTTATGGTAAAAGAAGAACCCAGTAACTGCGAATCGAAATTAACAATAATTACACCTACAAATCCTATAATACACCCTAAGGTCTTTTTTAAATTCAATTTATCATTTATATATATATAATGAGCTATTATAACGCTAAAAAAAGCTCCTGTTCCACTTAGGATAGACCCTTTTGCACCGCTAATATAAGCTAATCCCAAATAAAAAAATATATATTGTAAGCAAGTTTGTGTAATTCCTAATAATGCTATTTGCCTTAGTTGCCTTTTATTAAACTTTAAAAGTTCTTTTTTGCTTAATAATGCTATAAAAAGTACTATTATACCTGCCAAAAAAAATCTATACCCTGCAAATACTAATTTAGAGGGTATATCTCCTGAAGCAATGTTAAATACTTCATATCCACTTTTTACTGCTGGAAAGGCACTTCCCCATAACATACAGCACATAGTTGCAAATATGTATATTACTTTTTTCTTCATAAAAAATTCTCTAGTATTCATTTGCAAATTAATCTCCTATTATAAAATATTTCATTATTAAATATANNTAAATATATCACTAAATTAACTGTTTATAAATATATTTCACTTATAAGTTCCTTTATCCTAACATACATTTTTTATATTGGGTTTAAAATAAATATAATTTGCTTTTAACTAATATAAAAAAGTCTATGCCCTACCATCTCAATATCTAGGGCTGGTTTATAATTGACACCGTACATGAACACTCTAACTGTTGAAATTTTACTTTTATATAGAATAAATAGTTATAGTTATTCTTGCTCTTATAGTGATATTAAAGTTATTGATATAATAAATATATTACAAAGAGAAATCGCTGGATAAAATTGAGTATATAGCCCAGTAAGTTTATTTACAATTGCTATTTATTATCTTTATTGCATAAAGCATAATATACCTAGTTTTGATTTTTACGAAAGAAAATCCCCTGACAGGGTAGTGAAAATTAATAATAGAGTTTCTAATTACTAAGTAACGAAAGGAGATATTATGACTTATAACGAGGTTGTTAAAATCGGTGATGCATATTTACTTCCAATAATATCAGAGTTATACGAGTTGGAAGGCTATGAAATCAGGCCAATTAAGGCACATTACAGAGGACGGAATGTCGTTTATAACTGTGATAAAGATGGTGCTGACGCTAAAATACTTAGAATCGCCTTCCTAAGTGACAGGCGCCAGGAAGATTTGCTTGGGGAAGTTGAATATATTAGGTATTTATTCGACCATGGCGGCAATGTCTCGGATGTAGTCAATTCCCGGAATGGGAAGCTGCTAGAAGAGATAACTCATAATAATCACACCTTTTCTGTCTGCCTATTTGAAAAGGCCAGTGGAAAAATGTTTGTGGAAAATAATTATCGGTACCGTGAAGGAGCTCCAATCACTGAATATTATTATAATTGCGGTAAGGTCTTGGGGAAACTCCACCAATTGTCAAAAGAATATACCCCTGTCCATCGTCGGTATAGTTTTTTTAATAAATATAATGCCGAATATATCGATGAACTGATACCTGACTCGTTATCTCTGCTTAAGGAGAAGCTGGTTCAACTCCTTAAAACTTTAGAAGAATTGGACAATAACCGTGAGTCTTTGGGTATGGTCCATTTTGATTACGACGATGGGAATTATTCGATAGATTTTGATACTGGACAAATAACCGTATATGATTTCGATAATTCTTGTTACTGTTGGTATATGTTTGACCTAGCAACTCTCTGGACGAACGGAGTAGGCTGGATACAATTTGAACAAGATGCCGATAAAAGGAAAAAGTTCATGGATGATTATTTTGAAACAGCCCTTGCGGGATACAAATCCGAGACTAGAATCGAAAATTCAATGTTAGATAAATTGCCCTTGTTTATCCAAATAAACCTCATGGAAAATATTGTAGATGTATTCGAGGTAATGCGAAACAACGGCGATGAACCGAAGTGTGATGAGGATCTGTCGTATTGTATAAAATGTATAGAAGACGACATCCCATATATGGGATTTTTCCATGAAATTTATTCCTGTGAAAAACCCTTTGAGTATGGGAAGCGAAATATTTAGTCTTTTTATTGTAGACTTCGTAAGAGGATTTTATAGATAGGAAACCTTAATGAGAATAATGTGGAAAATATATTGAAGCTTACACCTATTCAGGATTGCAGCCTGGATACTTATTTATGAGAAAACACTGGGGAAAATTTAATTATTTGACATATTATCTTTGCTCTTTTCAATTTCTTTGTCTTAGAAAAAGAGCTAATGTTTCTTATTTAAAACATTAGCTCTTATCATAATTATTATATATTTCTGATTATAATTTCTCTTTAGTCCGTCCAGCCCTTATTTTTAGTATATATCCAATTATTTTTTTGATTATATATTTATAATTGAATTTGGATTAATTCATACTTTTATTTTTATGGATTCAATTAGCTTTTTTTTATATTACTACTTTATTAATATTATATATTCAGCACCTATATATTTTTTAGTGAGCATCTAATTATAATTTCATAAATATTTTAAAAGCTAAATTTAATATATTTTTAGTCAAATTATTCTCTCAGCATTTTCAGAAACTCACCAAAATTTTCTGCTACTTTAATTGTAACAGGTTTTAAATCATCCGATTCCTCATGAAACCATACTAAAATAGAAGGGTTCTTATTATCTCTCAAATCTAAGCATACAAAGTCACCTGCAAACAATGCTGCAAAAGGAATGATATTTGCTCCGACTAAATTTTCGTCATCAGTTAATCTTGTATCTATTTGAGATAACACAACTTCTAAATCATACCACCCAAATGTTTCGTCTGATTTAGGCGATTCTAATAAGCATAGAAAACGTTCAATTAAATACTCTCTACCTCCATAATTAAAAATATTTGTTTGAGGTATAGCACCATTGTTCATCTTCAAAAACTCTTTATATTCTTTAGGAAGTTCTACTCTACAATACTCTTCAAATGAGCTTATAACATCATCATCTGGTAATGGTAAAATAATACTATTTTCTTTTACTTTCATAATTCCTAATCCTCCTACCTTCACTATAATTAAATAACAAGGATAATGATAGAACATATGGCTTTAATATTAAAGTTTTATAAATGACTCTTATTTCTTTATACTAAGCACATAACCTAGTCACGTATTTCTTTATTGGGTTGCTTAGGATCTTCTAAATATATTCCACCTGCCACTAATCTTAGTTTCGCTTCTGTATAATTATTATTTTTATCATATGAACCAATATAAAATATCACTTCTGAAGCATTATCATTTATTATATTTACTTCATAATCACATATTTCATCATTCGGAATTACTCCTTGAGGTGATATTTCTAAACTTTCAACATCAGTAAATACTATAAAACCATCTTCGATATTTTCGTCATTATAATAATTCCAAAATCCATCTTCACTTCTTATTCTCGAAATTACATTAACTTGCAATTTCAACTTAGAATTAACCGAGTCAACAATTATACTTTTTAACCATCTATCTCCTAAATATATAGTATTAATAAATTCTTTTATTTTCATAATTTATTCCTCCTTATTTTAAGCNNTTATTTTATAATCATGCTTTCACCATTGCCTAGTTTTAATTTATGTTTCTCCATTTGGCTAGCTACTTCTTCTGGTATAGCCCATTGTATCTGGACTTTATCTAATCCTGCCTGCTTAAAAGCATCCAATCATCTATAGTCTAACGTCCATATTTTCTCCGAATCATCTTTCCACACCTTAATGTTTGGTAAATCACTTATTCTTAATATTCTATCCTTAAAATTTATTATTTTATAAATCTTATCATACTTAATTATTTTTTGATTTTTGAATTTTTTACTGATTAATTTTACTTTTATCAACTTCTTTGCATAAAGAAGAACCAATCTTTCTTGTTAGAAACATTGGCTCTATTATTAATAGTAATATATATTTATATTAAATGATTATTAGGATAAATAGTAAAGATTTTAGAAATTATTTTATATCATGTTAATTTTAATAAGATAGTTTAATATTTTTTATTTTGTAGTTATATTATTTTTTGCAGCAAAACTATATTTCTTCGTACCTCTCATTACTAAATCTTTCAATCCAGCCATCTTCAGTATATAATTCACCATCTAATCCATCACTTATTTCCTTAATATTATTTTCTTCAACTAGTACTTTTATATCATCATTTTGTTCTATCATTACAAGTAAATTGTGTAAGCTTAAATCTGTGATTTTAAATATCAACCATTTTATAACACTCAGCTGCTCTTCATTAAACATTGATATTTTCTCCTTTACTTGTTGTGCTGTAAGTCCTTTCATGTTGCCATCAAGCATCCTGTCTAAACTAGATATAGTTTCATCTCTAACTTCTCTCATTAGCCTCTCACCAAAATACTCTAAAATATTTTTGCTCATTTTCATCTCTCCTTAATACTTATTTAGAATACCAAGATATCCTTGTTGGTTTACTTACCCCTTGGTCTTTTAAATCTTTAATTGAATCACCTATTAATTTATTTATTGAGCTTTCAATTAGCTCCACCAGTCTTTAATGCTTCTTTTGCTATCCTCGTATGCTCTTCAAGTGTATTAGGTCTTCTACTCTCATAAAGCTCTTTAAACGACTATCTTTGCTAATTACTTTTATGTAGTTAGAATTTATATTTATTTGAGGCCAATCTTAACTTTTTATTATTGTGATAACATATTAAAAAATTGATTAACATTATCAGCTACTTCTTCTGTTACAGGCTCAAAATCATCTGATTCTTCATGGTTCCATACTACAACACATGGATTAATATTTTTTCTGTAATCCAAGCATATAAAATCTCCTGCAAATAGAGTTGCTATTGGAATAACATTCATACCTATTAAATCCTCATCATCAATTAATCTACAATCTAATTGTGTTAACACTGACGTCAAATCATACCATCCATATATTTCGTTTTCCTTCGGTTTATCTAGGAGACATAAAAATCTTTCTATTACGTATTCTCTCCCGTTACTATTTAAAATATTGGTTATAGGCTTACCCCCATTAAATTTTTTTAAAAACTCCTTATATTCAATGGGTAATTCTATTCTATACGTTTTTTCAAACCATTCAATTCTTTCATTACTTGGCTTTGGTAATATTATGCTAGTTTCATCAATCTTCATCATTATCAACTCCCACCTTTTCCTATATGATGATCAGTTTCCTAAGCTCTTGCCACATGAATCCTTATTCTAATAAATAAAGTATTTATTAAAAATACTTTATTTCTAAATTCTTTTAGTTTTGACATTTATCCCTTTACTATTAAGGAAAAGTTCCAATCTTATCATCTCTATTCTTGTCCCTGTTAATACGATTCCTGGAACTGCTTTTAACATATTATTAGCTTCAGCTAAACTAATTCTAAGAACTCCTCTTATTAATTTAATTGCTTCTATTTTACTATCTTCATAAACATATAATCCCCATCTACCATCTGCCTTTAATATTATTTCACGTATATTATCATCTGGGATTCCTTTACCATCTAATTCAATTCGATTATCACAATATGGACATTTGTAAGCTCCCCACCAAGATAGCTGAAAATTTTCTAAAATACTCTGACCAATGACCATATCCACTTGATTATTACATTTGCTACATTTTACTTGTATACATGATTTATTGACTATTATTAATCCCATCCTCTCATCCTATGATATCTTTTAGCTACTCCATAAAACTTTTCATTAAGAATATATGTATTAGGCGAATGATGATAGCTCAGTATGCCTCTTTCCCACCAACGATGATAAAGTTCTTCGTATGTAATTGTATTTCTCAATTCTGCTCTAGATGAAAATGATTTCTCCCCTATTTGATTGCCATCTCTAAATTGCGCAACTCCTGTTTCTGAAAAAGGATTATATTTAGTTTATGCCTAAAATTAATATTGGGAAAATCTTCTTTACTACTTATTTAAACATCATACTCTTCAACTGTTTAATATTTTGCAGTGAATTCTTCTAGGTAAAAGATAATACTTTTATTATTGAACTATATCTTTTGCAACATCTTCTGGCTTTTCCCAATACTTTAACTTTTCCATTGCTCTTTCTAAATCATCCATATCATCATCTCCCAATGTATTATCAAATTTTTCTGATAGTATCCCCCTAATTCTTGCTAGCCTATGGGTTACTTTCCATTCATCTATAAACCTAGTAGTTTCTTTTTCATATTCTCTTGTATCTTTATCTATGTAATACGAACCCATATCATGTAAAGATATTAAAATTACATCAATTTCTTTTAATATTTCTATAGCTTCATCCCCGGATATCACTATTTTTTCATTTTCTTTAATCATAGCTTTATTTTCTCCTTTTAAATAATGGATTTATTAATTCTTCAATTCCACCTTTTATTGCCAACTCTTCAGTTCAATATCTAGGATTCTTTGCCCATTCAAGCGTTGAATTAGGAGCATCAGCCTCAACACAACCTCTTCTTTTTCCTTTTTTATTTGATACTTTGTTTCAGCTTCAATCTGACTTAATGGTTTTTTATTTACTGGTTCCACATAAACTCTATTGTTATCTCTAGCAATAATTTTTCCATCCTGCTCTATTCCATTTATTCCTTTACGATTTGTATAATTACGTACTCTAGCAGTTTCTTCTGTAACTTGTCTCCCCCATTCAATAGCATCTCCCTTCTTATGTCCAAATAATTGTAAGTTCACGCTATTTTTTAGAATAGATGAGCTAGTTGCTAGGCTTTTTAAAAAATTAAATCATTTAAACATACAATCCCTCATTTTTGTATTGATTTACACTATAATTATTTAATCAACTATTAAAGCATCAGTGCAATTCACAAACTCTAGTCAATTACATTTTACATGTCTTGTATTAATAGCTTTCCATTTTTCAAATCATCCGAAATAAATGCAAAAACAGTAGGTGCTGACCCTAGGTTAAGATAAAATGGAAGAAAATTAGAATTCAATTGCATTAATAACTTCCATTGACCATCTTCTGGCCATTCATCTCCTTGGAAAAAGCATGGTACTCCTCCAATTTTATTCCCTTCAATTGAACTACAATATGCATTTTTTTCATCTTCTGAAAGTTTTCTAAATCTGTTATAGTCTATAAACTCAGGGTATTCTGAATAGTTAAATTTTGCATATCCTTCATAAGCAAATCCAGAAGAATCAAAAAGTGTTGGTCCTTTTTCAAGTTTTTTTGTCTCTAAAAATATTTGTCCTCCTGGTTGTATAATTACTGCATTTTCACCTTCATCAGGATATATTATGTCTGGGTCAAAAAAGTCATCTTCTGGATTTTCTGCATGTGTTACAAAAATGTAAGCCATTTTATCTTCAGTATTTCCAAATATTTTTTTGTCTAATGCAATTTGCGCAACAAACATCATAGGCCGATTGTCCCAACCACTACTTATAGGCCATTGAGGCTCAGTTAACCAAACTGGCTGTCCTCCAAATTTTGTTACACATTCTTTTATTTCATCACTAACTCTAATAAATTCTCCAATTTCCATCTTGGGTATCATATACTTCACCTCTTTATTTCAATTCTATTGCCCAATGTATGTTAGTAACATCATTTCTCATATCTAGAATATCTCTTGCAATCCTATTTGCTTGACCACTAACTTGATTTGTTAATTCATTAAAATAAGTTACCTCATTACTTTTTACTTTGTAAACATATTTAAGGCCTTCATCATTGTCACCTAGGCCCTTAAGCATATTTCCTAAGTCGTCTACCTTAAGTGCCAAGTCCAGCTTCAGTTGACCCCTTGAGGCAGAGTCTGTCTTATTGTATTTTACTACTACAAGCTAGTATTTCCAATGCTTCTCACATAAAATAGTAGAAACTAGCTTACTTTATTTTTCAGCTAGCTCCTTTGACTTAATCACACTGCGTTATTAATATTATGCAATGATAGCTTATTTAATTTTGCAGCAACTTTTTTTATTATTCTTCATTAACATCATCATAAGCATCCCCTATTGATATGAAATCATCTCTCAACCAATACCATCGCTTTCCCCTATTTAATACTAAATTCTCAAGTAGTTCAGTAAATGTTTTAGCTATAATAGGACATTCTCCAATTACCCCATGTCTATCCCAGTAGCTATCATAACATCTACCTAATCTCTCTTTAGATAAATCAATAGTTAAATAATCTTCATTTCCATCATTTACAATAATATACCATTCTGATGTAATATCTTCTTCGCACAACTCACCTACTATAATAGGATTAGCAAGTTCAAATTTACTCGGTTCAACAATATTAGCAACATAGCTTTCTGAAGCAAATAGGCTTATTCCTCCACAATTCTCATAAAACTCAATTACATCTTGTGGTAATTTATACTCATTATTTTCTAATTTAGGTAATCCAACTGGTGGATACACTTTACAATCTGGTATATGTTTGCTTTCTTCTATTAATTCCTTAATATTCACTAAAATGCCTCCTCAATTAATCTAATCCATAAATATATTTATTGAATTCTCTTCGAAAAGTTTTATCACCATATTTTATAATGATTTATGTTTCCACTGGCTAACTCTTGTCCATCTTTATCTGCTTCTAATATAACATCCTCTTCCTCACATAGGTAGTTTGTTATATTAGGCATCTGAAAGAAAATAATAAGCCAAAGATATTAGTCTATTTTATACTTTTAACATGATAGAAAATAATCTTGCATTATGCAGACATTTATTTTACAAAGTTATTACATAAATATACGTGGAGCTCACGTGATATTATGAATAAAAATGCCCTACAGGGTAGACTTTTTTATTTATCTACTCTATAAGGTATATTTTTAAATTCATGAAATGCTATATAGATTTTAAGTTAAAGTTAAATTTTAATTTGTAAAATCATTTAGATTGTCATCAATACTCATTATAATTAATGAGCAAAGTAATTTTTATATTTAAAATATATAATAAAATTTTAAACACTAATTTAAAAATTTCTATTGATTCATCTTACTTAATCCTACATATAAATTAATTCTATAACTTAAACCCTAAAGTTACCCTTATATTGATATTAAATTAATTACATATTTTAATCTCTGGATTTAGTGGATCTTCTAAATAAACACCTTTAGCTTTTAGTTTAAGTTTTACTTCTTGGCATTCTCCATATTTATTATACGAACCCATGTACAACTCTATTTCATATTGACTTTCATCTTCAAACATCTTTCTTATTTTCCAATCATATAATTCATCATTAGGAATAATTCCTTGTGGATTAAAACTAAATGTCTCTACATCAGTAAAAACTATTAATCCATCTTTAATATTTTCATCATTATAAAAATTCCACATACCATCATCACTTCGTATTCGTGATATTAAATTAATCTGTATCTTTATTTCTTTTCGTTGAGAATCTATAATAATTGATTTCACAAATCTATCTCCTACATAAATTGTCTCTAAAAATTTTTCCAAATTCATAACTAACTACCTCTTATTCTATTTCTTTGTTTGCCAATGTGCATCAGCACTACTATAAGGAGCTATATTTCCATTTATATTAATTGATTGACCAGTGTCATTTCTACTAGACCCAGTTGGTAAATGAAATCATTCATGATTATTACCTAGAGTGATTGCATGCCCGTTTGGATATGTTGTTTATGTATCTAATCCTCTGTATCTCCAAATTTATTTAACTAATAATATTATTTTGCCAGCTCACCCTTTAAAGGTTTTAAGTCATTGTATGGCACTCTGCCTTCCATATATTCATTTGCAAGCGCATTTACCCAATCGTCATTATAATCTATAATTAAGGCTTCAGCTATAAGCCCAAAATCATCTGATATATAGCTTGCTAACTCTGAAGATTGCGAGGCTTTATACGCCACTTTATATGATATCTCGCGAATAAATTCAACTATTTTTTTAACTTCTGGGGTGTCCAGTTTTTCATTTTTTCTTATTAAATTATAGTTTCTCATCCACTCGCTATCAAATATATCTTTATCTCTACTATCTAATATAAAATCTACATCATCAATAGTAAAAGTATTTTCTGAAAGTAATGCTCCTGTTAATAATAAATCTTTTAACTTTTCTAATTTATTCATTGTAAATTCTCCTTTATTAAAATTATTAGTTTCTCATTTAAGGTTTTTTCCATAGCCCATTTTCACGAAGCCAGTTCTATATAAGATTAACTGGTTCATGTAGTGTTACATCTTCACCTAATATATGTACATTATTAGTTTAATTCCTTATGTCCCCCTCCCCCACGTTCCGACTTTCTAATCCCAAGCTCCTCTATCCAAATATATTTATATGTTTGATTTTTTTAGTTCTTTTTATTTTTTAATGTTTTCCTATATTTTTCTACTAAATATATTATATTCTCAATTCCATTAACTTTTAAGTGAAATTATTAAGCCTAGGATTTTCTTCATTAATTACATGTACTGGTTTATCTTCTGAGATTTTTTCACATCTTCAATATCTTCTATTAAAAGAAAATATCGACACTATTGAAGTATCGATATTTCAATTAAAGCTATATTTTCTTTTAATTTAGATCAAAAGGTGACTAAGGTGGTAGAGCTTTTAAAAGTATTTTTTAATCTCTTCAAGTTAAAATGTCTTTTTAAAATTACCTGTAACTATTTCCCTTTGCTCTCTACTCACTACTTTATTACACTTATGAAGTGAGTATTCTAGTATCTAATTCTTGAGAAAACAAGCCAACAAGCAGAAGCTCTTATTTGTCATTTTTTCTCAATATTTTTTGTCTAGTATCCCTATTGTTTTTCGGCCAGTTTACTCCCACATGATACCAATTTCTTCAAAAGAAACTCTACTTTCTTCTAATCCATCTATATCATTAGTTCCTATTTGTTGAATGTCATCTTTACTTAATATAATATCTTCCGCTTTTTGATTAATTTTTCGTGTGAAAATTGTTTTTAGTAGCTCACATTGCTGCGAAGACATATCGTAATATTCCGCCCATGATTCTACTGATCTATCAAAATACATCAATTGTCTTTCTAATAAAAATACACCATTCTGATACATATCTTCAGCAGAATCTATTGTAAAAAGATTTTCTCCTGCTCCCCAAAATGCAGTAGTAATAATTGGTATCCTCTTTCCATTTACATCTTCTAATAAATATTGCAATGCCTCACTCTCAGCAATATTTACTATTTCTTTTTGCGCACCTATAAAATATTCCTTAGCTTGCTTAGCATTATTTATTACCTTAATTCTATCACTATTATCATTACGAAATGCACCTACACAGTATTCTGAATTAAAGGTTATAGTTCCTCTTGCACCTTCACTATCTTGAATATTGTAATTTATTCCATCCCATGAATGTTCATTTGATACCTCTGGATAATGTGCTACCATAATTGCATGAGCTATTGATGCTAATATACATCCTTGCCATAACTTCTCTCTTTTCCAACTTATTTCATTAATCTTATTAGGCATAACATTCTCACCTCTATTTACTTCACTTGTCTCTATTTTCTTTTCTTGATAAAACTGGGCATTGCTCCAATCTAAATGATCAAAAATTCCTAGAATTACATTACCATTCTCTTTATCTATGCCTATAGCATCAACTTTATCTTTATCAATTATTGACATTATTTCACCTTTATTTATTTCTTATTATTTTAATCTTTGTTGATGGTATTTATATTCCCTCTATAAATAGCGGCTTACCTTTACCAACAACAATTACTCTATCTGTCAACGTACTATCTTTTAATTTTTAGTTAATGGTGCTATTGATGATGCTTTTACTTTTTATCGCAATTTGTCAACAGCATTATAAGCATTTTCTTGCATTTTTTCTAATGCCCCTGTCTGAAATTCTCTTTCATTAACTTTATTCTGTTTTAATATGTAGCTTTAATTACCCTCTCAATGTCAACTTTATTAATCTTATCCAAAACTTTCTCCTTAAGTATTTCATTAGAATCATCTATATTCTTAATAGACTCATTATGAAAAATAATGGACCAACCTACTTGAATTTCATCTTTTTGCTACACTATTACAATTATACAGTGATTTCTTAAACATTTTAACTTTTTAAATCAATGAATTCTATGTTCTTTATATTATATTAAGCTATGTAGTCAGATGAATTATAGTTTTGCAACTAGTTTATAAACACTCGGTTCTAAATCTAGGGTTCAATTCTGAATTCTACCCCCTTAATCTTTTCTTTCTCAAAAATTTCTTTCAATTCTTGTGAAACAAGCACATGTGGTACATAGTCTGCATTTCGTGCAATACTATGATTAATTAAGTCGTCTTCTTTGTAGACTATCTTTCTAAATTTAAAAATTGCATTAGAATTTTTCATTGTAACAAAGACAGACTTTGATTTATCTAGTATTTCAATCGGATTCAAAATGTTTAATAAGTAATATCCATTAACTTTATTTTTTCCTACAAATATATTTGCCTCAAAAACTTGATAATCACATTTACATAAGTTCTCTATAATATTTAATACTCGTCTTGATACAATTAATAGCGAACCACTGTTAGGTAGAACATCAGAAAGAAATTTTTCTTCACAATCAAATACAACATTCGGACATACTGTAGTATTTTCATCTAATATTTTTCCTTCCAAAAACTCGAACCTATCTGTACCTGTATTTTTTAAAGCTATTCCAATTCTTTTATTAGGCCACTCATCCGGTATACTCCAAATCCATATCATCTATCCATCTCTCCTATTTATCTGTAATATTTATATGTTTTTATTTTCAATTCTTTTTATTTTTAAGTTCAATTTATTTATCAAACGATATATTATATTTTCATAATTCCATTAACTTTTAAGCGAAAATATTGAACCTAGGATTTCCTAACTTATCAGGTTGCACATCTCTTATCTCCTTGTCTTACTGAGTCCTAAAGGTACTAGTGTTGATTATCTAATAACTCCTCTATTAGATGTTATTTACTAAAAAAATAATGACCTAGTCTACTTAATTCCAGCTGATTCATTTCCTCTTTTCACTGCATTATTACAATTATGCATAGAGTTTTTTAACTTAGTCCTTTATAAGACATTCATTTTTACTAATTATTTTACCTATAAACATAATTTTGTAGCGAACTTAGACCATATTATTCACTAAGTTCCTGAATATATCCCTATCCTTTTAACTTAATATCAGATATAAGCTGTTCAATGCTATCTGATATTGCCTCATATCTCCCAGTCTCAAAGTCTTCTAGTTTTACAATACCAGTATTGTTATCAATAACTACTAAGAAACTATTTTTACCTTCTACTCCTAGGGGTACATTATCTAACTCTCCTTCATGAACCTCTTTATAACTCATTAATTGTGTGGCAAAATTATTTAATTCAATTCCTGGTAACACCGGCTCAAGTATTATATTATATGATTTATAAAAACCTGCTAATTCCGCAAACCAATAAGAATTAAAATAATCTTTTATAGACTTATGCAAAGTAACTCCTAATACTTGTTCTATATCTCTAAAATCATGAATAACTTCTTTTCCAACAGGCTTCCAACATATATATTCGTCTTGGTCAACTTCACCTTCATATATAATTGATATAACTGCATCATTCCATGGCACTTTAGGATATGAATTATTAAATCCTTGCCATGCTTCCATAAGTTGGTCAAAATATTTTTTCATCTCTTCTTTCACGATATTCACCCCATCCCAATATTATCATTTGTCAAGGAATTTTTGAAGCATTTCTGCATATGGACTATCGTTACCCCCTATTCCTAGATTCTTTTCTTCATTGTGAGCTCCACCAAATCTTGGGCAAATAGGTTGCAGTATTCCAACTGCTTGTCCTCCTCCAATATGATGATGAAGCAATTGAGTTCCTTGGAGCCCTTGCACATCATATTGTCCAAAATAATTTCTAAAAATAGCATCTTTAATTGGAGTTCCTAGTATTGGATGTTTACCTTCAATGATACTTCTATTTAATGAAATAAATGCATCAGGATGTCGTTCTAACATCTCATTCCAATAATAATTACAACTGCAGGTTGACTCCCTTTTGAAAAAGACTCAAATTTTTAAGTGTCAGGCTTATACAATCCCCAGCACTATACCTTAAACTCTTATCTGATTTTATAATTCCTTGATTTTCCGTATGTATTTTATAGATGATCTTGATTTTTCTTTAGGTCCTTCTGTTCACTATTCTACTGTAGTTCTTTTCTAGTCCCATGTCTGTTATTTATATGTTTTATCTTTTCAATTCTTTTTATTTTTGAGTGTCATTACTTGACCTATATATATTTTATATATTGTGAATTTCATTACTTTTAAGTGGAATTATTAATCCCAGGTTTTCCTCTACTTTTAGCTTACAGTGTCTTTTCTAGTTTTGTTTTACTTATACCTAAAGATATTGAGTTGATTAATTAAGATTTTATTAATTAACTCTTTTTACTTCAATTGAGTGTAAAAAATAATGAGCCAATTTATTTCAACTGACTCATCGCCCCATTTAAATGCATTATTTAGATTATGCAGTTTATTTTTTTTATAATCTTTATCTAAAATATATTACTTTAGCAATTTATTCAAGTTATGTAGTAAGTACATTATTAATTATGCTGTTAGTTTCAATCCATCCCTATCAATCTATAACCTTTCTACATCTGTAAGTTCTGACCATAACGCCTCTCGCCCTAAAGCATTCATTACAATTTCAGAGTCATCACAATTATCTTCTGTTATATCTGTATCTTTCCACACAGTATCACACTCATCACAAATGTACAATATCACACCTGTTCCTTTTATAGTTGCCTTATTTATTATTCCTTGACCATCACAAAACGGACAATATATCATATTCTTCTCCTCCTTTATTATTTGACTGGAAATCCTGTTACTACCTCAGATGTTCTATTCTTAACTACAATTCTAATTGATGTTTCTCCATCCGTACCGACTACTCTTCCCATTAGAATGTCAAAAGCTTGATTTCCATTCTTCTGTAATATTAGTGTT
>NZ_DKLM01000118.1:0-27296 GCF_002455975.1 Clostridium sp. UBA6640 | reverse complement strand
ATCTATATTCTTAATAGACTCATTACAAAATTTTAATATTTCTCAGTGATGGATTTTAACATTTCAAGACATAATACTATTCTATCATTATAAAAAATATGAACCAGCCTACTTAAATTTCAGCTGATTCATTTCATCTTTTCACTGCATTATTAATATTATGCAGTAAGTTATTTTTACTAGTTTTATTGAATCTACTATAGTTTATAGGAAACTATTTTTTGCAGTTACTTTATTGAGTATTATGCATTCAACTTAAATTTCATCTTCTTCATCTTCTATTAACTGATTAAAATACTCAAGGTAACTCTTCCATTCATCAGGCTTAGATATAAAAGATTTATCCTCTAATTTACTAACTTCTATTGAATCACACCAAATTATAGCTGGGGTGTTTTCTGTATCCATTACTATAATACTTTCTGGTGGTTCAGCTAAAACTATAAATCTTAATGGTAAATTTATATTCTTTCTTAATCTATTAGTTTCTTCAATCACATTAGAGCTACCATCCTTATCTGAAAAAGAATAATTACTAATCCCTCCTAAATATCCACCACTGTAAAACATTGCAATTTCACGAAAATCTTCTGGCAATTTGACATCTAACTTTTTTTCTATTTCATCTAATTCTAAATTATCAATTCCATCCTGCTCTTGTAACTGCAAAAAATGCTCTTTTAATTCATCTACTTCTTTCATAATAACTTCCTCCAAATTTTGCATCCTATACTATTTTATTTCTTCATTCAATATATACTCATTCCAACCTGTATATGGCGTAATTCTAATCCCCTTTTGAAACAATTCCTTTGCTGATAAAGTATAACAATAATTCTTATAATACTCTTTTGCACCATTATTAGGATTAATTCCATATATTGAACCATCCGATCTCTCAACTAAAATATCAGGTCTTTTACTTGATTTCTTTCCATCTGGAGCTTTAAATCCTCTTTCTGGTAGCCTTTGCCCACCTGCTATAACTGTACCATCTGTAACCGAATCAGCCATCTCTTCTATCGTTTTGTTATGTAGTCCTGTACCAAAGTTTTAGCTTCAGTATCACCCTTATCAGATGATTCTAATCCAGAACAGTTGTTATGTAACTAATAGCAATACTACTTTTATTGATTTTATTCTTGATTATAAACAATTGCTTTTATGTGGCTAGTTTATTCTTTATTATGCATTATACTTTTTTAATAAATCCATATCATTCTCATCCAGAACAGCTTTTAACTCATCCTTATCTAAAACAGCCATATAACCATTTGGTAATGCTAGCACTTTTATTATTGATGGTCTAATCTTTAATAATTGATATGCATAATACGTTTCTAACTCATCAGTAGCAATTGATTCATCAACTGAACCGATATACCATCCTGAGTCACCTTTCTCATGTTTCTTAACTCTTTCTAGATAAATGTTATCTAGCGATAACACTCCCTTAGTCCATACTATTTTGTCTTGAAACGAAATCATTTCTCCATCTAGCTTCAATTTATTTAAGAGAGTACCTTGTTCTAATTGTATCCATAAGGATATGGTTAAGTCATCTGTGCTTTCGCTAAATGGATTTCTGCTGTAATCAGGTGCAACTACATTGAATCCCTCGCCATCTTCTACTATTGTAAAGATGCTCCATCCTACTTGAACTTTAAATTTATCCTTTAGTTTGCTTGATTCAATATTACCTATTATTTCAAGAAGTGCTTCTGCTTGTTCTTTTAAGTACCCTTCAGAATTTACCTTGAATATTTTCCCACCAATATTTCGTTTAATACTTATCATTTCTTCACCCTCTCTTCAATCGCTTTTTGCAATGCAGTTCTAGCTGAACTTTTTAGTTATAACATATTACTTCTTGTTGACTTTCTGATAATTGAGGAAAACCAGGCGTATTAGCAAGTTCTTTCATAGGTACAATATGTCCTGCTTCAAAAACATTTGTATCATATCCATAAAGAGATTCTACCTTTGGCCCTTCTGGATTTACCCTCTTCCTAATTTCATTACTTGGCATATTACCTGCATTGTCTCCTGCCGCTTGCAGCTTAGGTTTACTTTCCACCTTACTAGCAGCATTCTTTTGGATACGCCCTAAGACCTTCAGTAAATCTATTGATGCCTTTGCTATTTTTGATGCTGGAATTTCGACATCTGTTTTAGGTATATTTTTGAATTTATAGTTCCACTTATTAAACTTGTTCCTCAGCCACTTCTTGCTAACTCTTGTCCACTTTTATCTGTTTATAATATATCACTATCTTCCTCATATATGTAGTTTGTTATATTAACTTATCTTAAACGCTTCTGTCATCTTATCCTCTCAATTAGACTTATCTTGAAATTTTCAATTAATTGATACATGTTATTGTCCCTTCAACTTCTTTAANNATTATCAATCCTATGATTTCCTTAGCTTTCAGTTTACAGTATTTTTTGAAACCTTGTTATCTTAGCTTCTAAAGATATTTCAATATATGAAAAAAAGGTTAATGCTCCTATTACTGAAACATTAACCTTTTTAATTGTTTTCACTGCATTATTTAAGTTATGTGGTTAGTTTTTATGCTATAAAATAGTAAAGACTAATGCATTGACTAGATTGTCGTTATATAACCTCTACTATTAGTTATCTTGTAGCTAGATTATTTGTAATTATGCAGTTAAAATACTTTCTATATTTCACTTTTTTCTTAATTATGCTATTAGATAGATTATTAATTTGCATTCAGTTATTATTAACAATCAAAATACTCTTTAAGGAAATCGCTGAAGCTACTCCATTCTTCGTTAAGCTCTCCCTTTTGTAATAATTCATCTCCCCCCTCAAAATTGACCCTATAAACTTTATCAGTCTCACTATCCAATACTATTACCTCATTTGCTGATATCTTAGTTAATACAAGATATTTTTTATTAAATCCATATTCATCTCTACATATACTGGTGGACTTTACAATATTGTTGTTCTCTTCTACTATATCCATTAATTCTACACCTAAAGGTTCTTCCCAAAATGGACCAGCATATGTTGTATAGAATTGAATGAATTCTTTTAATGGACTTATGTTTAATTCCTTTAGAGCTTTAATTACCTCATCCTTATTACTTCTTAAATATATATTATCACTCAATACTTCTTCTAAACCATTTGGTAATATATTCATTATTTTACTCCTTTCATTGCATCTCTCCTCTAATTTTCCAATATTCAATTGAATCTACTTTTGGGAATGCCTTTCTTACTTCTTTACTCATTAGATTCAATATATTTAATTGGTCTTTATATGGATGTAATGTTCCAACATTACCCTCCTCATCTAATACAGATGCTAATCCATATCTTTTTGCTGCTTCTGCATTCGTTAAATTTCCTCTCTTTTTATGTGTAAAAAATTGCAAGTCCATTCCACGTTCTGCTGATTTGGATGATGTCCCTTTATCTATTGATGTTTTTGATCCCTGAGCTATGTTGCCGTTAGGTAAACTGCTTAGTACTTCTGGAACTGCATTTTTAAGCCCACCAAATATGTTTTTAAAATTTGATTTTATAGCAGATACAAGATTTGAAACATTTTTAATTAATCCTTTTAACTTCCTTAACTACATTATTTAAGTTATGCAGTATTAAATTTTCTTAGTATTATTGATTTAACTATATCCTGTCATTTTCATTTTTTATGCAGTTAACTTATTCCTTATTATGAATTTAAATATTCACTATTTCAACATCTACTTTTTCTGACATAGAATCATTTAGTGTCATTAAAATTATTCTTATCAAATTTCTACCATTGCTAGTTATAAAGTATACTCTAAGTTTGACCATACTATTTTTCCATCTTTATCAAGTTCATATACTATTGATTTAAAAGCTTTTGATTTTTCAACTAAATTATCTTCTTCATCATAATAATATTTGAACAATCTTATTCCTCCATTCTTAAACTCACCTTCTAATATTTCAATTGTTGCATCAATATCATCAGATATATCATTATTTTCTTCTAATATACTTACTATTTCATCTACTCCTACACTTTTTCTAAAACTCCATTGTTTATCCCTATTTTCTTCTTTTTCATATTGCCAAGGATTTTCGTATAATGTAATTCTAATGCAATTCTCTGATATTTGTTTATTTTCATAACACTCTTGAAAATTTTTCAATATTTGTTTGGGTATATATTTGAAATAACCTTCTCCATACCACATCATCCAACATGACCCAAACCATAAGCTATTTACATTATGAAAATGTCCTGGATTAAATTCAATATCTACTATATCGTCATCCGGAAATATTTCATCTTTCTTAATTCTTATATTTTCAATTGATTTACCTTTTATTCGATACACATCCAAATCTTCATTATTCTGCCAAAACCAATCATCTAATGAAGNNAATGAACATGCATATGCAACTATTCCTTTATTTTCAACCATAAATTTATTAACAAGTGATAAAATAAAATTTTTATTTTCCTCAAAAATATCTTGTTCTAAATTACACGATAATGATATTATCTCTTTTTTATTACTAGTCTTATAAATTGATATAGAATTTCTATCATCTTTAATAATTATATTATTATCATCTTCAAGCAATTCTGATTCTATATTTTTATAAAATTTTTCTTTATTGAATTCTCGCAGCTTTCCTCTTGTTAGCTTTTTACAGCTCATGTCAATTGGATGAAAACAAATCATAATATCAACCCATGTCTTTAAATCTTGAATATTAACTTTTTCACTATTTAAAATAATATCTATATTTATTCTTTCACTCATTATTTAAGCTCCTTTATAATCAACTTTATCCCTTTCTTTTTACTCTCTTTAATTAAAAAGTCTAAGTCAAAATTGTTCTTTGTTCCTTTCGGTATCCTTACATCTAATATTTTATTTGTTAACTTACCATCAACTTTTATTCCACTATTCAAATCATTTAAATAATCTATAGCCTTATTAGTTACTCCACTTCTACTCATACTTGGTAAATTAGGGTGTATTATTTTTAAACTTATTGCATTATTACCTTTTTGAAAGTCAATAATAAGAAAATATCCACCTTGTGATGAACCTATATTATACCAATCCTTATACTCTGTAGATGCTAAAATCTTTTCTATTACGTCTCCTCTTTCGGTAGGCCTTAACTTCCATACATCACTTAATTTTCATGGGTCAACAACTTTAGCTGCTCCCTTAATAGCATTTTCAACAACATCAGCACTTCCCTTTTTATGTGCAAAAAGTTGCAAGTCCATTCCACGTTCTGCTAATTTGGATGATGTTCCTTTATTTATTGGTATTTTTGATCCCTGAGATATGGCACTATTAGGTACATTGTTTGGTACTTTTGGAGCTGCATTGTTAAGTCCTCCAAACATATTTTTAGGATTCCATGATTTTTTAGAAAGATAACTTTTTACGTTTTTCATGGTACTTTTAGCACCTTTAACTGCTTTGGATTTTTCTAAAGCTGTTATTGGTTTAAGTTCCATTATCATTTTAGGTAAGATTTCAGGTTTAAATATTACTTTCCCTGCTCCATGAAATGCCATTTCAAATATAGCTTCTTTTGAGCCCTCACTAATAGCCTCAACAACATCTATTTCTTTTTATTAAAAGTTTGATATATTGCATTTGTTCCTACTCCTGATGCAAAAGCAGTCGCAAGATATACAACTCCATTTGCTAATCCATGTGCTACATTATATGCATATCCAAATCCAGCTGTTGCCCCAACTAATGCTCCAACTCCCGCAGCTTTTAAGTATGATTTTGCACCCCTGTTTATTTTTCCATCATCCATATAGCCAGCTACTAAAAAATAATAAACCAGCCTACTTAAATTTCAGCTGATTCATTTCATCTTTTCACTGCACTATTAATATTATATGGCGAGGTTCCCCTACTCTCTTCATCAAATTGATATGCAATTAATAGTTTTTGTGTTATTGCTGATTACTTTGTAATTTTGCAGTGAATCCACCTAATGTTTTGTACTCAGAAACAACCCTTATCAATTCTTAAAGATTAAATTTTATTCCATTTATCTTCTCCCATTATCCTATCAATAATATGATGTGCATCCCAAACAGCGGCTTCTTCCAGCCCTTCACATTCCTCTTGTGTTGAAGGAATCATTTCACCTTTGTGATATATACGATAACTGCCATTTATCTGATCAAGAATATACCGTTTTGGTGGCCAGGATTCTTCTTCATTATTAAATGGTCTATTACCTACCACTGTCCATGCTCCACCCTGTAACACATCTCTGTATACACTAACTATAAATTGATATTCTTCTGTTTTTGGAATATCTTCAATACTACTACCTATATATTTATATATAGCTATTCCTGCATCTTTCATTACTCTACCAAATGCATACATTCCATTTGGCAATGGTATAGCATAAATATCCCCCAATTTCACTCTTTTTTTTCTTTTTTTCTTCATATTATTTAAACTCCTCTCTAGCGGCTTCCATATATTCACCTTTTTTATCGTTATTAGGCCCTATTCCATTTATAGCATTGCCTGATGTCCCTCCTTCAGACTTTGGACCACCATGCGCTTCTATTAGTTGTTGTTCTCTTCCTCTAATAGCATCTTTGTTTGGTGATGTTTGATCAAGTTTTGCCTTACCAAATCCTTTACTATTCATATGATGTCTAGCGTCTCTTTTCGCGACATTATCTGCCGGAACACCTGTACCACTCGTTCTTCCCGAATATACTTCACCAGTGGTTGGATTTGTTTTTGTATAAGTCTGATAAGTTTTAATGCCAGAACACTTATTATGCACCAAGATATTTTTTTCAGATACAAAGTAAGTATGAAAATCTTCTACTTCAAAGTTATATACTTTAACTTTATTTTCTAACTCTTCTTTTTTAATAGAAGTTATTTCTTTATTTTCTCCTGAGTAAAGCCTTACCTTATCTCCTAAAGTTAGAGATTTTGCTTTTACCCAACCTTCACCATCTACATAGAATGGATGCTCTGGAGTAGCTTCTATTGTTTCTTCTCCTACTGTTACATGGATTAATATACTACTCTTGTTTTCAAATACATTTTTAACAGCTTTTAATCCCTTTTCTCCAGTATATATGTCTTGTGCATAAACCTCATCGCCTTTTTTTATTTCCTGCTAAGCCATAGGTATAAGATGCTATTTTTCCTGTTGGCTCTTTTACATAAGATAATCTATTTAGGTTATCTTATGAATTCCATTAACTTTTAAGCAGAATCATTAAACCTAGATATTCCTTGCTTATCAAGTTATACATCCCTTATATCTTTGTCTTACTTGCTCTTAAATATAATAATATTGATTAACTAAGAACTCCTTTATCAATTAACAATATTATTTTAGTTACTAAAAAATAATGAACCAGCCTACTTAATTTCAGCTGATTCATTTCATCTTTTCACTGCATTATTGAAATTATGCATCATATTTTTTATTAACTTTTCTTTTTCTTATAATGTTTTTATAAAATTAATTTTCTTGCAGTTTTTAACATCATCTTTTTGTATCCATATTTGGACTACATTTCAATTTCTAGAAACTCTAATAAATCCTTTTGGAACTTGTCATAATCCAATTTTCCTTTACGACTAATAGCTTTTACAGATGCTAAAATATTATTAACAATTAATCTACACTTATTATCAATATCTGAGTTAACATACTCTTCAAAATCTATACTCTTTCTAATATCAATTAATCTATATTTAATTTTGTAATTAATACTATTTCTCCATTTAGGATCAACATCCAAATCTTCTGGTGCTATTACTGGAGTTATAGCTATAATATCTATAATGTCACTATATTTCTTATCCTTCATAAAAATCATGATATTTCTACACATTCTATAAACATCATCATCAATACCATAAATATCCTTATAATATGATGGTGAATTAATATTTAAATCCATATTATCACTCCGTTTACCATCTACTTTTATTTAATGGTGGTAGTATCTTATATTTATCAAAATAGTACTCTATCATATCATGTTGCCAATTATGTATATCTACTTTACTACCACTATCCATAATATTCATTATGGCATTATTATTATTTAAATACTCTCTTGTATATCTGCTGTTAGGATGTATTGTCTCCCCAAATTTTAATATTTCTCCCGTATCTTTGTTAACTAAAGAATATCCATAATTAGTATTTGAATTTAATAATGAATTACCATGGTTACCAGTTGTTGTAGTTTTCACCCCAATTCCATTTTTTTGCTTATATTGTGCCCAGCCATCGCTCATTCCTGCATTGTCATACTTACCTGCATTTGCTGATTGGAATTCATTCCATGTCTTTATTTTAGGGTCTGGCGCCCCCTTAAGCATATTACCTAAGCTATCTCCTGAAGCTGGTAAATTATATGATGCCCCTTTATTTACTGGTGTTTTTAATCCCTGAGATGCATTACCGTTAGGTACACTGCTTGGTACTTCTGGAACTGCATTGTTAAGTCCGCCAAAAATAGTTCCAGTATTTGATTTTATAGCAGATACAATGTTTGAAACATTTTTCATAACAGCTTTAACATCTTGTACTGCTTGTTTTTTGAAGCTGGCTGTTACTTCTTTAAATGACATTTTTGCTTTTGGTATTGGTATTTTTGCCATAGCATATTGGAAAGCTTGAGAACCTGCTTCAGCTGCTCCATATTTTATTCCTTGATCTATTGCTTTGGTTACATTTATGTCTCCACCATTGTATATTATATCACCTAGTAAGCTATCTGCCATTCCATAGGCTGCCATTCCTGCTATCATTGGAATTCCACTTAGTGATGCAGTTGCTACATATGCTCCATACCCATATCCAAGAGTTGCTCCTACTAAGGCTCCAACTCCCGCAGCTTTTAGGTAGGATTTTGCACCTCTATTGATTTTCCCGTCGTCTAAATAGTCGGCTACTAAATTAATTCCAGCACCTGCTACTGCTCCCACAGCAGCACCTATCACATGCCAAGCCCAGTGTCCTGTTGGATCATAGTATTCTATTGGATTATTATGACAATAAGTATATAGATTTAAACTTAATGGATCTTCATCGTTTCCTCTATAGGTGTCTTCTTGCATAAATCTTGCTGTTACTGGGTCATACATTCTAGCTTTTAAGTAGTACTTACCAGTTTCACTATCATATTCATAGCCTGAATATCTATATGGGTTATCTATAGAGCCTGTTTCTTCTAAAATGTTTCCAAAAGCATCATAATAATAGCTCGCTAATATATCTCCATTGCTATTTAGAAGTTTTGTTACATCTGCATGTCCATTATACATATAGTAAGCAGTTATATCACTATCTTTTTCATTTATAGTTCTGCTTATTAAACTTGTTCCCCAAACATTTGTTGCGAGTTCCTGTCCATCTTTATCCGCTTCTAATATAACATTATCTTCATTATATAGATAGTTTGTTATATTACCTTGTACCTATTTTATTATTCTTATCTCTTCATCATTGTATTTATTTTCAGTAGCTATCTTTATTTATTATTTTATGAAGCTTATCATACTCAATTAGACCTATTTTGAAGTTCTCAATTATTTCATGCATTACCTCTAACCCTCTCTATTTCTTTACATAAAAATAGAATCAATGCTTCTCATTTCAAGTATTGATTCTATTCTTAGTCATAATATATATTTATTTTTTCTTTTAGTTACAACTTACTGTATTATTGAAATTATGCAGTTAATACATCAATACCAACATTATTAATTAATAAATCCTTTAAACTTGGTGATATTTTTATAGCCTCATCTATATCTAAATCTCCGAATCTACATAAATATATCCCGAATCCTTCATTACCATATAAATACATCAATGCTCCCCCTCCTTCATCATCTCCTATAGCCAATGATTCAGGTAAATATTTCTGAATATTATAAGCTTCATTCAATTCATTACATCCTTTTGGTCCCCATATTCTAATATACACTTCTCCATCTACACATATTTCAAGTTCAGTATTTTCTTTTACTATTTCTATATATTCTTCTGGGACTTCTATTGATGATTTTATCTTTAGTAATTCTATATCCTCTTTGGCTGCTGCTTCTTTAACAACATCTAAAGAAAATCTATTACTTAATTGTTTTAATATACTCATTTTATATCAATCCTCCTATTAGGAACTATTTCAACCTTTTATCACCTTATATTAAAACAGAAAATATCAGCATTAATCTAGTATCAATATTTCGCTTTTAACGATATTTTCTTTTAGCTTTAGAAGATATTTATACTATTAGTTTAATTCCTTATGCCCCATATCCTCCCGTTGCTCTTTTCTAGTCTTGAGTTCCATTATTTATATGTTTCATCTTTTCAATTTTTTTTACTTCTGAGTGCAATTGATTTACCTATTACATATTATTTGTTCTTTTTGCTCCTCGATTTCAAGTGGAATTAAGAACGCTAGTATTTCCTTAGCTTTCAGCTTGCGGTGTTTTCATAAGCCTCCTTATATTAGCTTTTAAAGATATTTCATTACAAGAAAAAAAGATTAATGCTCCAATTAATGAAATATTAATCCTTTTTAACTTCTTTCACTGCATTACTTAAATTATGCGGTTTAAATTTTTCTTACCCTTATTGATTTAATTATAATTTACAATTAGTATTTTTTATGCAGTTAGCTTACTCTTCGTTATATATTTAGACTTTATCTTATCAATTTTTTCTACATATTTTCTATTTCATCATTGAATCTATCAGCTAAGAAATCTAAAAATGTATTGTATCGCTCACCTAATACTCCACTTATTCTATCCCATGCAATTATTTTTCCATTATTTATATCTATACAATACAACCATTCATCACAATTTTCTACTACTATTAAATTAGTCGACAATCCATAATTTCGATATTCCAATGTAATATCCTTAAAAACTGCTCTATTTGCTTTAGATATACCTAGTATTTGCACTGCTCCTATTCCACCTTGTCCATAATTCTTTATAAACCATTTGTATTGACTTGGTATATTAAACCCTAACTCCTTTTCAGCTACAGTAATTAAATTATCATATGATATATTTCCAATAAAATCTCCATCCTCTGAATACTCCTCTATTATACCTATTATTTTTTCTTGCATTAAATCTCTTCCTCCTATTTAATAAAGTCTCTATATCTAGATCTCCAATATTTACTTCTAAAATTATCATACTGCTTTTCTAATATTGGGTTATTTCTAAAACTTTCACCATCTACAACTAATCCATGAAGTTGATTAGTATACTTTTGATAGATAGTTTCTAATGTTTCTACCATCACTCCTGGTTCTTGTTGTATTAAGTGCTGTAGTTGTATGGGCCTTCCATCACTATCAATTGGAGCTCTTCCCTTTTCATTAGCTTAAGATTAGTCAATTCAGAATCTTTGTCATAGTATTATACATCTCTTATATCCTTTTCTTACTAGGTCCTAAAGGTATTAGCGTCGATCACCTAGGAAGTACTTTATCAATCACAGGTACTTATTTAGCTACCAAAAATAATGAACCAGCCTACTTAATTTTAGCTGATTCATTTCATCTTTTATACTTCTTAGTTTATTATTTTGTAGTTACCTTAAATACTATTTTACATTTAGATTCACAAACATTATTATTTCAAGATTTTACTCTTTTTAATATCTTCTAATACAATTAATATGCAGAAACTACACTAATACACTCTTCTTTACTAAAACACGTATTATTTATTCTATAATTTATAAGTATTTCTTGTATTTGCTTTGGTAAATCTGATAAATATAATTCTTTATCCGGTTTACTAACCAATTGGTAATCTTGTAAATGCTCCTTCCCATTTGAAACATCGTAACAAAAAATACCTTTTCGGGTCATATTTATACATTCCTCAAGATAATTATCACTTGGATATTCCGCAACTGACTTATTAATAAGCTTAGCTTCTGCAATATAAATACTTAGTGCATCAAAATATTCACACACTATGTCCAAATTTTCTCTAGATTCACAAATAAATTCCGGTACACGTCCTGTGCCTCCAGTTGTAAATTGTGCAATATTATCATCACCATCAATCGCATACCATTCTAAATCTTCGATTTCTAAATCAAATTCTGTTATTCTCATTTTTAGCCTCCTATTTATATGGATTACCAAATACCTCCAAGCAATTATTACATGTAGGTTTTACCTCTCCCGTTCTCGGTCTTACTGCTTTTGTAAATCTTATATCTTCAATATAATTTCCTGTATTTAACAGTTGATTTACACTTCTAAATTCCGCGCATGCACCAACTGTATTTTTTCTATTAACTCCTTTTGAACCTACTCCCCCTATTTGCTTTGCTTTATTTATAAGCTGTGAATTTATATTATTTGGTATTTCTTCAGCAAAATCAGCAATAACATTACCACTTTCTAAATCATATACACCTATTGCCATCGCTTTTCTTTTAGCTCTAGGAGTATTTTAAATCAAAGCACCTCTTGCGTACTCTGCATTTTTGTATATATCATATTCTCTTATAGTTGTAGACGCATGTCCTTCAGGTCCAACATAAAAATTAGCTTCAGTCGCCCCCTTAAGCATATTACCTAAATTATCTCCTGAAGCTGTCAACTGAATTTTACTTGGCCCCTTACTAACAGCATTCTTTGAGGTCTTTGCTATTTCTGATACTGGAATTGAAACATCTGTTTTAGGCATATTTTTAAATTTATAGTTCTACTTATTAAACTTGCTCCCCAAACATTTCTTGCTAACTCTATCAAAATATCTATTATACAAAAACTACATTATTAATATTATGCAGTTAGCTATTTTATTACTATCATTAAATTTATAGTTCTTTCAATGTTCTCTTTAATTATACATCTACATCATTGCTATTTATGCAGTAAGATGTCAGTAAATTTAACTTCTAAAGTTGTATTGGTTTATAAGCTAATGCTATATCTACTATTTGTTCAGGAGTAAGGTCTTTTTCATTCCAATATATTAAATCACTTACCTCTGGATGTGGAACATTTCTTTCTACAACTTCTATCATTTCATCAATCTCTTCTTCTGTTCCTTCACATTCTACTATTTTGCTTACTAAACTTATCAGTTCTTCTCTTGTTAATTTTTCCAACATATATTTTTCACTTCCTTATTTATTAAAATGGAATCCCCTATCTAATATTTCTTGATACTTTCCTAAAGAAGATATTATTATATTATATATTACTAAAAAATAATGAACCAGCCTACTTAATTTCAGTTGGTTCATTTCATCTTTCAAATTAATTATTACAATTAAGAAGTTTTTTATTTTATTCATTGATTTCTATATGCTTTACTTATATCTTTTATTATGAAATCAGAGATATTGTAATTTTGTAGTTAAGAACATTATACTAATTACTTACTATAGTATCGATGATATATGTTAAATTATCGTATACTTCTTTTTCTTTAGTTTCTTTATAATCATAATAGGCTTGTATCCCTCTATGGATAATAGTATACATAGTTGGATGATATTCTCTATTGGTGCTATTTATTAATGTTTGTGCAAATTCACATGCCTGCTTTTCTGAATATTTAAATTTACTTATTAATATGCTAATCATCGTCCCATGTACCTTAGGCGGTTCGACTTTTTTCTCTAGTGCATATGCATTAATCATACCAAATACAAATGCAGATATTATTTGTCTTTCTACCTCTGATGTTTCTTCAAACCTAATTTCTAATATTTTAAATAAGTCATTTGTCATTGTTGAAGAATATATTGCGAAATCACCATTGCACATATTAGGTCCTCCATTCTCCTAGTAAATTATTATTTTGCCATTAGGATACGTTCCCTTCCACCCACAAGGAATATTGCCATTTTCATAAATTTTGAGTATTTCTTTATAGAAAGTTGGTTCCATATAATCGCAATAAGTATATGCCATTATTATACCAAGGATATCCCATTCTATCTGAATTATTATTGATTCTTCATCTAGATTGAATTCATTAGCCATACTTATAACATTATCTTTAATATCAGCCAATATAGTTCCTTTTATATCCTTTACTATACAGTTCCACACTTGGTGATATTTGTCTGGGTGATTCTTAAATAAATAAGCTGTTAACTTATTTTGTTCCTCTAATCCTATATTTTCCCACCTAGTAGTACTGATATGCTTGATAACACTATTAATATCTTTTATATAACTTACATCATATACAAGTGGTATTTCTAATTTCTTTCCACAGTTTTTAAACCATTTAATTTTTTTTATTCTATCAACGGCCTCTTTATTTATTTCCATCATAAAATTCCTCACTTTAGATTTATTCTTCCTGGTATTCTAGGGACATTCATCTTACTTGTTAATCTATAATCCAATTGTTGCCTGACCGCTTCCCTCATAGCCTGAATACTCTGCTCTTTACTAAGCCCTGCATTCTGTAATGATTCATATAGTGCCTTATTATACTGTGCCATTTCGGGTTTTAACCCATATAATTCTCCACCATTTCTGTACTGACTCCAAAATTCCTCCATACTTTTATGTGCATTATAATGCTGACTTCCTATATCAGTAAATATATTTCCTTCTAACTTTATTGCCACTCCTTCTTTTGTTGGAATTACATCTCTAAATGCTGCATCTTGGTTTAAGTGATGTGACTGTCCTACTATATTTTTATTATTTTTTAATGTTCCACGCCTTTGGATTAGAATATCATCAGCTTGTGTCTCCCCCTGAGCAAATGATCCCAAGTTAGAACACTTATTATGCACCAAGATATTTTCTTTAGATACAAAATAAGTATGAAAATCTTCTACTTCAAAGTTATATACTTTAATTTTATTTTCTAACTCTTCTTTTTTAATAGAAGTTATTTCTTTATTTTACCCTGAGTAAAGTCGTACTTTATCTCCTAAAGTTAAAGATTTTGCTTTTACCCAACTTCCAACATTCAATTATCTCTATAGAATAATACTAGCTGTTTATAAAACCAATTTAATTTTTTGTTAATACCTATATAATTCAAATAATATTATTATGTATTAAAATTCTAACATAGAAAAGAATTTAGCTTATATTTATTCTTCTAAATAAAAAAATCTAATAACATAAGTTATTAGACTTTTTTGTCGAAATTAATCTATACATCTCATAAGTATAACTGTTCCACTATCAAAGGTTAAGGATACTTCCTCTTCAATAAATTCATTTGACAATGTCAAATTGTCACTTAAACTCAAATAATATGAATTAAGTTCATATTTCGCACCTTTTATAGTTAGATTTTTTACATCCTCTTTAAAGGCTATTAAAGAAAAACATTCTCCTTTTTTTCCTCTAATGATAGTAGGGGTATTTATCATTGTAATATTATTATTCGCATCTACTATAGAAGCTTTTGTATTTTTTTCTAGTGCACTATATAATACACATAGATTTCCAAGAAAATGATCCATTCTACTTCCTGTGCAGCCTAAAAATACTACGTCTTCAGCTTTAAGATCTATAGCCATATTTAAGGCAAGTTCTGTATCAGTAAAATCTTTTTCACTTGGAACAGTTAAAATCTCTGTTTTATCTTTAAAATAATTTAGTACCTCTTTATCAATCGAGTCAAAGTCCCCTAATAAAACTTTAGGAGTTATTCCATATCTATACAGGCAATTTGCTCCACTATCTGCTGCTATTATTTCATAGCCTTTTTCAATATAGATATTTAATATCTCCACACTTGGAGCTTTTCCTCCAGATACTATTGCTATTTTCATACTAAATTCCTTCTTTTAAAAGTTTAATATTTTTTTCTATTTCATTGTTTTTAAACACTGCTGAACCTGCAACTATTACATTTGCACCAGCATCTACTACGGTTTTTATATTTGTTACATCTATTCCGCCATCAACCTGTATCATCAATTCACTATTACAGTTTTCTGATAAGGCTTTAACTTCTCTTATTTTCTCACCACAATAATCTATATACTTTTGTCCTCCAAATCCAGGATTAACAGACATTATAAGTACCATATCTACATCTTTGATTAAATGTTTTATACTGCTTACTGGGGTAGCTGGATTTAGTGCTATTCCTGCTTTAATCCCAAAGCTCTTAATATAATTTATAGTTCTATCTAGATGTTTATCTGCTTCTGCATGAACAGTTATGATATCTGCTCCAGCATCCACAAATTCTTTAATATATCTAGCTGGGTCCTCTATCATTAAATGAACATCAAAGGTTAACTTTGTATATTTTCTTATAGATTTTATTACTGGAAATCCAAAAGAAATATTAGGTACAAACATCCCATCCATAACATCAATATGAATCATATCTGCTCCGTATTTCTCTAGATTCTTTACTGCTTCACCTAAATTTGCAAAGTCAGCAGATAATATTGAAGGTGATAATTTTATCATTTTCTACTCCCCCTACTTATAATCTCCTCTAAGGTTTTTATATAAAATTCATATCTACTCTTATGAATTTTACCTTCTTCAAGTGCATCCTTAACACCACATTTTGGCTCTTTGTAATGTGCACAATTGTTAAACTTACAATCATCTCTATATTCATCAAATTCTTTAAAACAATATTGAAGTTCTTCTTTGCTTATAAAATCTAATTCTAAGGATGAAAATCCTGGCGTATCTACTAAGAATCCCTCTTCTACCTCAATAAGCTCACTATGTCTTGTGGTGTGCTTACCTCTTTTTAGTTTATCACTGATTTCTCCAGTCTGCATAACTTCTTTTCCAATAAAACTATTCAATATTGTAGATTTACCTACTCCTGAGGGACCACAAAATACACTTATATTATCTTTTATCTTTTCTTTTAACTTGTCTAAGCCTTTATTATTCTTAGCTTCTAAATACAAAACTTCATAACCAGCAGATTCTAATTCATCCTTTATGCTATTTTTATCTTCATCTACTAAATCCATTTTATTAAAGCATACTACTGCTTTTAACCCATTGTATTCGCATAAAAGCAAAAATTTATTTAGTAAATCTTTATTTAAGTTTGGATGCTTAAAAGCAAAAACCACAAAAGCTTGAGTTACGTTTGCTACTGCCGGTCTTATTAGTTCTGTTTTTCTTTGGTAAATTTTTTCTATAGATACAGAGTCTTTTTCAATGGAAATTTCAACATTGTCACCAATCATTGGTGTCAAATTATTATATCTAAATTTCCCTCTAGCCTTACATTTATATAATTCTCCATTTACATTAACGTAATAAAGACCGCCTATTCCTTTAACAATTACTCCAACCATATGTCCTCCAAAACATTATTGTTTATCTTGATTTTGTTCTGTTGTTTTATCTTCCTCTTCTGTTTCCTTTGCTTTTACCGTCAACTGTATAGTTTCTCCCTTATCAACTTTAGTACCATGTCTTATATCTTGAAATTCGACTATATCATCATCATTCCCTGAAACCTGTACATTTAATCCTGAAGAGGCTGCTAAATCTTGAGCATCCTTTACAGTTCTTCCTCTAAAATCAGGTACTGTTACCTTCTCTGGTTTTGGTTCTTCATATTTATAGTAATTTACGTTTATTACTTCTTGCTCATTAACCTTTGTTCCAGCTACAGGGCTCTGGTTAAATATTATTCCATCTTTAGTTATATCATCAGTTATTACCGGACGTTTTTCTCCAAGTTTAAGATTAGAAATGCTAAGTATACTCTCTGCTGCATCTATAGATTCGCCTTTTAAGTCTGGAACTATAGTAGACTTAATTGAAGGTCCTTTACTTACTACTATATGGACAGTATCACCTTTCTTAACTGAAGCGTCTGGTTGAGGATCCTGTCTAATAACAGTTCCTTCTGCATAAGTTTCATTATTCTCTTGTGTTATAGTTCCTACTCTTAACCCTTTGCCAACTATTTGATTTTGCGCTTCTTCCGAAGACAGATTTCTTAAATCTGGAACTGTAATTTCTTCTGGTCCTGCACTTAAAATGACCTTTACTTGAGATTTCTTTTTAACTGGAGTCCCTTCATTAGGCATACATTTTATAATTGTACCTTTAGGTTTATCATCTTTCTCTTCTCCATCTACTATTAATTCAAGTCCTAAATCCTCTAACATTTTTTTACCTACAGTTTCACTTTTCCCTACTATAGCTGGAATTTTTATTTCTTTAGGACTGCTTGGATTGACCATCTTAGAATATATATTACTTGAAAAAATTCCCAGTATCACTAGAAATATAGTAGCGAAAGAAATTATTATCATGTTCTTTTTCTTTTTATCTATCCTCTTTGAAGTACCTTTTTTCTTTGGTTCTTCATCCTCAAAATCATCATCGTCGTCATCATCAAAATCTTCTTCTTCAAAATTATTTTTCTTATATGAAGATTTTATTTTATCAACTTGAATTGGGTCCATAACTCTAGTATAATCTTCATCTATATTAGTGTTTTGAACTATAGTATAGTCTTGATTATTTTGCATCTTCTTTAAGTCAATTAATATTTCTGTAGCAGTTTGGTATCTTTTAATAGGCTCTTTTTCAATTGCCTTCATTATTAAATTACTTAAACCAACAGGAATATTATAATTTATTGCACTTGGCGGAATTACTGGTTCTTGAATATGCTTTAAAGCTATTGAAACAGGACTATCACCATCAAAAGGTAGTTTGCCTGTTGCCATTTCATAAAGCACAATCCCAAAAGAGTATATATCTGTTCTAAAATCTACTACTTTTCCCTTTGCTTGCTCTGGTGAAAAATAGTGTGCTGACCCTATAACTTTGCTTGTATGAGTTATAGTATCCGTATTAGAAGCCTTGGCTATTCCAAAGTCAGTAACCTTTACCGTTCCATCCTCTGTCACAAGAATATTGTGAGGTTTTATATCTCTATGAATTATGCCATTTCTATGAGCACATTCTAAGGCTTTTGCAATTTGTATTCCTATAGATATTACTTCCTCATAAGGTAAATTACCTTTCTCATGAATTACTTTCTTTAATGTCTTTCCATTTACAAGCTCCATAACTATATAATTATATTTACCTTCAACACCTACATCGAAAATATTAACTATATTGTTATGAGAAAAGCTTGCTGTTGCTGCAGCTTCTTTTCTAAACTTATCCATAAATTCAAAATTTGTAGTATATTCTTCTTTTAGGATCTTAACAGCTACATATCTATTTAGAAGACGACATTTTGCTTTATATACTATTGCCATGCCACCTTCACCAATTTTTTCAATTAGTTCATATCTACTCCCCAATATGGTTCCAATCATCTCCGCACTCTCCTTTAAATATGATAACTGAGATGTTATCTCTTCCGCCTCTTTCTTTACTTAATTGTATTAATTTTTCACAGCTTTCGCCTTTACAATTAGTAATTATATCATATATTTCATCTGTAGTTACTTCATTAGTAAGACCATCTGTACATAGTAGTATTTTATCTACACTGTCAAGATCTAATTTATAAACATCTACCTCTACAGATGGTTTTGTACCAATAGCTCTAGTGATTACATTTTTATTTGGATGATTTACAGCTTCTTCTTCACTGATTGTTCCATTGTCTAGCAGCTCTTGAACTAAAGAGTGATCTTTTGTAATCTTCACTAAAGAATTATTGCAAAGTGCATAACATCTACTATCTCCTACATGCCCAACTAGTAATGTATCATCCTTTATATAGCAAACTGTTATGGTAGTTCCCATCCCTCTATAACTTTCATTTAATAGAGCATGTTTATATACATTATGATTTGCTTTATTGATAGCCTCAACTAATATTTTTTCTTGTTCTTCATCTTTATGTTCTTTTATATATCCTATAATAATTTCTAAAGCAAGTTTACTTGCAACCTCTCCGGCATTATGTCCCCCCATACCATCAGCTATACCATAAATAGCCATACTGTCTTCTTCAAAGTATCCAACAAAGTCCTCATTTAAACTTCTTTTGTTTCCAACATCAGACTGTATCCCTATTAATCTCCCCATTCTTATAACTCCTTTTTCTCTAAATAACTTCTTCTAAGTTGTCCACAAGCAGCATTTATGTCTAAACCCATTTCCTTTCTAACTGTTGTCTCTATTCCATTTTTAATTAATATATTTTTAAATCTATTTACATCTTCTAAATTAGCTTTCTTTAAGCTACTTTCTTTTATTTCATTTATAGGTATTAAATTAACATGACAAAGCATACCTTTTAAAATTTTTGAAAGCTCCTGTGCATTTTCTATGCTGTCATTAACTCCTCTTACCAATGCATACTCAAAAGTAACTCTTCTATTAGTTTTTTCAATATAATAGTTGCAAGCATCTAATAATTCTTTAATAGAATAAGCCTTAGCAATAGGCATAGTTTGCTTTCTTAATTCATCATTTGGTGCATGAAGTGAAATTGCTAAAGTTATTTGTAAATTTTTATCCGCTAGTTCTTTAATTTTAGGAACAATTCCACAAGTAGATAAGGTTATATGTCTTTGCCCTATATTTAGCCCATACTCTGAATTTACATTCTCTAAAAATTTTATTACATTATCAAAGTTATCTAGTGGTTCCCCACTCCCCATTAAAACTACATTTGAAATTCTGTCACCTAAGCTCTCTTGCGCCCTAATAACTTGACCTAATATCTCTCCACTGGTTAAACTTCTAACTACACCGTCTATAGTGGATGCACAAAACTTACATCCCATTCTACAACCTATTTGAGTAGATACACATATAGAATTTCCATGACTATATTGCATAACTACAGATTCAATTAGATTATTATCTCTTAATGCAAAAAGATGTTTTCTTGTATCTCCTGCCTTTGAATTGTAAGTTTCAACTATTTCAGGTACACCTACATAGAATTTATCTTCTAATTTTTCTTTTAAGTTCTTAGGTAAATTCTTCATATCTTTAAAGTCATATACATATTTATATATCCAATCAAAAACTTGTTTTGCTCTAAATTCACTTTCATTATTTTCCTTCATCCATGATTTAAGTTCTTGTAAATTTAAATCTAATATATTTTGCATAATGCACCTACCATATTCTACGTATTTTTGCTATGAAGAAACCATCCATGTATTTATTTGGCAATATGGTCGCATATCCTTCTTCACTATATATTATGTTATCTACATTTCCATAAAACAATGGTTCCAATTTAAAATTAGGATGATTTTTTAGAAACCATTGTATGTTATTCTCATTTTCCTCTTTATTTAATGTACAAGTGGAATATAATATAACTCCATCTTTTTTTACATACTTTGCTGCATTTTTCATAATTTCTTTTTGTATTTTAACTATTTCTTTTAACTCTTTAGAAGTTTTAGTATATTTTATCTCTGGTTTTTTCCTTATAATTCCAAGCCCTGAGCAAGGAGCATCAATAAGTACTCTATCTCCCCTATCTTCTAGCTCACTATTATATATAGTAGCATCTAAAGTACTACACTTTATGTTTTTTATTCCTAATCTCTGTACATTAGAAAGAATTAGTGACAATTTATTTTCATGAATATCAAAAGCTAATACTTTGCCAGTATTATTCATAATCTCTGAAATATGAGTAGTTTTCCCTCCTGGTGCGCTACATAAATCTAAAACTGTCATATTTTCTTCTATATCCATTGAAGGTGCAACTAACATAGCACTTTCATCCTGTACTGTTACATATCCATCTTTAAATAATGGGTTGGCTTCAATACTTCTTCCATTTACTATTCTAATGGCCTCAGGACAAACATACCCCTCCATTATATCATATTTATTCTTCTCTAAAGCTTCAAATACTTCCTCATAATCTCCCTTTAATGAGTTTGCCCTTAATGTTATAGCTGGCCTTTCATTTAAGCCCTTCAGTATATTTTCTGCATTATCCCTTCCATAGTGACTTATAAAATGCTTTATAAGCCACTGTGGAAATGAATGGTGAAAAGCTAATTTTTCTATTTCATTATCATTATAATATTGCTTATCTAAATTTCTTAAATAATTTCGTAAAACTCCATTTACTAATTTAGAAGCTCCTACTGATACATTTTTTTTAGTAAGGTTTACTGCCTCATTCACTGCTGCAAAATCAGGAATTTTATCTAAATATTTTATTTGATATATTGAAATTCTAAGTATATTTAATACAAAACTCTCTAACTTATTAAAATTTTTTCCTGTAAAGTTTTGAATAATTTTATCTATTGAATATTTATATTTAATAGTACCGTATACTATCTCTGTAACTAATGCTTTATCTACTTCACTTAAATCACTATTATTAAGCTCTAGTCCTAAAACAATATTAGAGTAAGCTTTATTATTAAAGACCTGACTTACTACTTCTGTTGCTATTTTTCTAGCGTTACTCATCATCTTACCTCTATTTTCAATTATTTAAACATCTGAAAGAAAATAACAAGCCCAAATATGAATGAAAAATTAAGAATNNTCTTAATTATTAATCCTTAATTCTTAAGGATTTAAGCTGTTTTATAGAAAAGTTATTTTCCATAGCATATTTTAAGTTTTCACATTGTATCCCTACATAAAAAAACTTACATACTGACTTGTTATTTTTCAAAATATATTAATCATTTCTTCTACTTAAAAGTATTAATCTAGCTAATTGTGCAAGTGCAGTTATCACTGCTGCCACATAAGTTAATGCTGCAGCATTTAAAACTTTTCTTGCTCCATTAATTTCATCACCTACTAAAATCCCCTTAGATTTTAGCACTGCAATTGCTCTATTTGAAGCATTAAATTCTACTGGTAATGTTACCACTTGGAATAAAACTACTGCTGAGAATAATACTATACCTGCCGTAATTAAAGGTTTAATACTAAAAATTATTCCCATAAAGAATAACATCCAAGAAGCATTAGAACCTAAACTAGCTATCGGTACCAAAGCTGTTCTTAATCTTATAGGCCCATAATTTTCTTTATGTTGAATGGCGTGACCTATTTCGTGAGCTGCCACTCCTATAGATGCTAGTGAAGTTCCTTCATAAACTTCCTGGGATAACCTAACTACTTTCTTTTCAGGATCATAATGATCAGTTAATTTTCCCCTCACCATCTCAATTGGAATGTCAAATAATCCATGAGCATCTAAAATCATTCTTGCTACATCTTTACCTCTATAACCCATAGAGCTATAAATTTTAGAGTATTTGTTGAAAGTTGATTTAATATTAAATTGTGCCCACATAGCAATTACTAGTGCTGGAATCAAAATCAACATAGTAGGATCATAATAATAACCATAATAACCGAACATAATAAAACCTCCTTATTTTAGTTTAGTTGTCTTTTTTAAAACACTTATAATATTTAGTACGTTTTATTTAAGATTCCCTAATTAAGAGTTAAGTATTAATGCTAAAATTTTAAAATAATCATTATTATAGTTAATTATTTAAAATTAACCTAATCCTTAATTCTTATTCATTAATTTTATTTTTTAGTTCTATATTTTCTTCAATTTTATTTCCTTTAATATATTCAGATACTTCTAATGGCTTTTTATTTGGAAATTGTATTTTTGTTATTAATATAACCTTATCTTTTGTTGCTACCCTAATTCCTTCATTATTTACCTTTAAAATCGTTCCTGGCTTTTTACTACTTTCTTCTTGTAGTAGTTTAGTGGATATTACCTTCATCATCTTATCTTCGTAAAAAGTATGTGCTATTGGAAAAGGATTTAATCCTCTTACAAAGTTATGTATTTCTACTGAGGATTTATTCCAATTAATGTTAGCCATTTCTCTACTTAATTTATGAGCATAACAACTTTTTGAATCATCTTGCTTCTCTCCTGTAATTTCTCCTTTTGATAGCTTTTTCATAGTTTCTACAAGTAAAGAACTTCCACTTCCCATTAAAGCATCATGAAGCTGTCCAAAAGTCATATCTTCATCAATCTCTACTTCATTTTTTAAAAGCATATCTCCTGTATCTAATCCTACATCCATAAGCATAGTAGTATTCCCAGATTTTTTTTCTCCTGCCATGATTGCATAATTTATAGGTGCTGCACCTCTAAATTTAGGGAGTAATGAAGCATGAAGATTTATACATCCATATTTAGCAATCTCTAGAACTTCCTTTGAAAGTATTTGCCCAAAGGCAACTACAATTATAAAATCTGGCTCCATTTTCTTAAGCATATCTATCATTTCTGGTTCTTTTCTTAAATTTTCTGGCTGATAAACAGGAATATTATGCTCTAATGCTACTTCCTTAACTGGAGACATTGCTAATGCCTTTCCTCTTCCTTTTGGTCTATCTGGTTGAGTAAATACAGCCATAACTTCAAATTCATCAATTAGTGCCTTTAGAGATGGTACTGAGAAGTCTGGAGTTCCCATAAATACTACTTTCATATTATGCCTCCTGTTCCTTTACAATTTTATCTATATAAAGTATTCCATCTAAATGATCAATTTCGTGACAAAAGGCTCTAGCAAGAAAATTTTCACCTTCTAACAATATCTCTTCACCTTTTTCATTCATAGCTTTAACCTTAACATACTTAGGTCTTTTAACATTACCTTGTTCTCCTGGAATACTTAAGCATCCTTCTGTGTCTGTAACTGCCCCTCTTTTTTCAATTATTTCAGGGTTTATTAAAACTATAGGACCTTCTCCTATATCTACAACCACCACTCTTTTTAATATTCCTACCTGCGGTGCTGCAAGTCCAACACCATTAGAAGCATACATAGTTTCTTTCATATCATTGATTAAAGTTAAAAGTCTTTCATCTATGCTAGTTACGACTTTACTTTTTTTTCTCAAGATTTCATCTTCCTTAGTTCTAATATTTCTTATAGCCATCTTTTTTCTCCTTTATAGCATATTATTTGGATTTACGTCTATACTTGCTCTTATATCATTATAAACATTACTTAATTCTTCATAAATAAAACTTTTAATTCCAAGAGCTAAATGTTCGCTAAAGTTTCCTTTAATTACAATCTGCCATCTATAAGCATTTTTTATTTTTGAAATACCACAAGGGCAAGGTCCTAGTATTTCAACTTTATCATTTTTTTCTAGGTGAAACCTTAACTTGTCACATATATTTTGTATATTTTTTATTAATAGTTCTTCCTTCTTACTACTAAGATTTATACACATAATTTTAGTAAAAGGAGGATATTTAAGAATCTCTCTAAGCCTAATTTCTTCATCATAAAAACCTTTATAACTATTCTCTACAGAACATTTTATGCTTAAATTGTCAGGGTTATAAGTCTGAACTACTACTTTTCCTTCTTTTTTCCCTCTTCCTGCTCTTCCTGATACCTGTGTTATAAGTTGAAAAGTTCTTTCATTAGCACGATAATCTGGCAGGTTTAAAGACAGGTCAGCTGCGATAATTCCAACTAAAGTCACATTTGGAAAATCTAAACCCTTTGCTATCATTTGAGTTCCTATCAGTATATCTGCTTCACCATTTTTGAAAGACCTATATATGTTTTCATAGGAATTCTTTTGTCTTGTAGTATCAAAATCCATTCTCAATGTTCTAGCTGTTGGAAAAGCCTTCTTAACTTGAGCTTCTAATTGTTCTGTACCTATTCCAAAATATTTTACATATTTGCTTTTACATTTAGGGCAAGTTTTTACCTGTGGAACCTTAGTACCACAATAATGGCAACTTAATGCTTCATAAGAATTATGATACGTTAAAGATATGTCACAATTGTGACATTTAAACACATATCCACAAGATCTACAAGATACAAAAGTAGAATATCCCCTTCTATTTAAAAATAATAATATTTGATCATTGTTTTCTAAGGCTTTACCTATATTTTCATAAAGCACTTCGCTAAAAATGGTTTTATTATTATTTATAAGTTCTTCTCTCATATCAGAAAGATAAATTTTAGGTAGCTTTGCATTATCGGCTCTTTTATCAATGGTTATAAGTTCATATATTCCTTCCTGTGCCTTATAATAGCTTTCTATGGAAGGTGTAGCAGAACCTAAAACTAATTTGCAATTTTCTATTGTACATTTTAATTCTCCAATTTCTTTAGCTATATATTTAGGATCACTATCGGACTTATAGCTTCCCTCATGCTCTTCATCAATAACAATAAGTCCCAAGTTTTTAAAAGGTAAAAAAATTGCTGATCTAGCACCTATTGCTACCTTTACTTTTCCACTTTTTACCCTCATCCATTCATCAAATTTCTCTCCATCATTTAATTTACTATGAAATATAGCCACATCTTTTCCAAAGCGTCCTTTAAAACGCTCTACCATCTGTGGAGTTAGAGAAATTTCAGGAATTAAAATTATAGAATCCTTCCCTTGATCCATCATATTACTAACTAAATTCATATAGATTTCTGTTTTTCCACTACCTGTAACTCCATGAAGTAAAAATTTATTATTTTTAGAATTTAATATTGTGTCTACAGCTCTTCTTTGAACATCATTTAATATTCTTTTATCATAGTTTTTATAGAGCTTATCATTATATCTATAAACTATACTTTCCTCAGCTATCAAAAATCCATATTTAATTAATGTATTTATAGAAGATAAGGAAAATCCCATTTCTTTTGTAAGCTCTGCTTTATTATATATTTCATTGTTCTCTTTTATAAAACTATAGATATTTATATAATTTTCTTTCAAATATTTTTCTTCCAAAGGTTTCCCTAAAGAAATTACAGTTTTAGTCTTAAACTTCATTCCTTTAGTAATACCATTAGGTATTATTACTTTTATGCATTCTAAATAAGTACAAAGATATTTTTTTCTCATTGTTTCAATAAGTTCTATATCTTCTTCTCTTATTACTAGGAAATCATCACAGATTTCTTTTATTGTTTTCATTTTAGAAAAATTCTCTTCTTGTAAATCATCACTTTTATAAAGTTTCATTACGAATCCATCAATAAATTTATTTCCTAATCCGAAGGGAACCTTTACTCTATGTCCTAAAGATAGCTTATCCTTTAAGCTATCAGGAATTTTATATGTAAATATTTTATCAACTTTTATTGCCTCATTATTAACAATAATTCCTGCAAAATCATTCATAGTATCCCTGCTACTCAAAATATGGACAAAAATACCCATATTGAGATTTTTCCTGTTTCAATGTACTCCATTTTGCCGAAGCTACTTTGGTTTATATAGCACTCCACAGGCTTAAATTCCCATCTAGCCAACGATACATATATAAGCATCTATTTA
>NZ_DKLM01000163.1:19040-26185 GCF_002455975.1 Clostridium sp. UBA6640 | reverse complement strand
ACTAAGTGCATCTGGATAATCCATTCCGGTAACTAGCACTATTGTATCTGATCCATTTGCCCATTTTTCCTTAGAAATAGCTACCGCCGTTTCGTATCTTCCTGTATTATTGCCTCCATATAGCCTCTTAGTAGTAGTTTCTACTGAAGATTCCACCCACTCTCCTGAAAAATTAAAAACATCTTCAGAACTATTATTAGCCTCGCTTTCCATCATCATTTGTATAGCATTTTCATTTTTTGCTTCTGCTGCAAAAACTACAGTGCTATTAAACAATAAAGTAGCTAATAGTCCACAACTAAAAATTTTTAAAATACTTTTTTTCATTAACTTTATCTCCCCTTTTTGGTTTATCTATTAAAGGTTACCATAATTTATTTATATTTTCAATTTTAATTTAATAAAAATTTTCTTAAAATTTTTATTTTTTATTTAACTATTATAGGTATTATTAATGTTTTATCATCGTCTTATAAAGCGTTTTATGGAATATTATGTCGAATTTTATAGGTATAAAAATAGAGTTTAGTTCTAAAGCAATTTTAATTTTAGAACTAAACTCCTTATTTTTTTCAAATATATTGATTTCAAGATATGTTTTAATAGATGCTGCTATTAAATTTTATATGAGAATATTAATTTATAGTTTATTTATTCTCATGTCTTTTGTAATATTGTAATTTAATTTAAATCCATTGATAACCTAATCATATCAACACATTGTATTCCGTTTTCTATAATAGGCTCATCATAATGTTTTATAAAAAAATCATGATCTATACTTCTTATTCTAAATCCACACTTTTGGTATAGTGCTAACTGAGAAATACTAGAATTTCCTGTACCTACTTCTAAGGTTTTCATCTCTGATTTTTTTGCTGTTTCTATTGCATCTTTAATTAGTGCCTTTCCTATTCCCTTTCCATGAAAATTTTCATTTACAGCAAGATTTACAAGTTCCATAGTAGCAGGTCTAGTTCTAATTAATACATATACTCCAACTACTACATTATGTAGTTCTGCAATATAGACTTCCCCCCTAGATATATATTCTTTTATTAAATCCAGTGAAGGGTCTGCTAATAACATTAAGTCATAAGGAAATAACTCTTCATCCTTTATTTCTTTAATATTTAACTTATCTATAATATCATTCATATTTTTTAACCCTCTCTATTTGTATTAAGCTTTTTGTTATACTATATACTTTAGTACAAATTATTATCAATAACAAACTCAATATTATATAAATTTTAAACCTCTAGAAATTTTTAAAAATTGCAGAATCTCAATTTCTACAGCCTTATTCTAAAATAGTAAAACGTGGTGAAAACACCACGCTTTTAGATAAAGTAATAATATTAATAATTAGTTCTAAATTGTTTTCAATAAAATGATACTAAATACTATCCTGAAAGATAGTATGCTTTACTTTCCATTTCTCTAGAGCGATACTAACCCAAAAACCGTATATACCTATGGTTATAATGGTTAATAGAAGCCATTTTATCCAATTACCAAATAATCCTACAGCAGTTCCTGTAAATTTTAATCTTCTACCTTCTATTACAGTATGATTAATCTTCCAGCCATAAACCATGCATACTGCCCAAGGATAGCATATTCCTAAAGTTACTACAGTTATTAATATTCCTAGTAATCTCCATCCTATTAGTTGAAGTAATCCTCCGTCAAAATAAGATTGCCCACTTACATTACGCTTTGATAATTCCATTTTATCCCCCTGAATTAAATATTATTACAACAATATTATAATGGAACTTTTATATAAAAATACCATTAATCATAAAGCTTTAAAATTATTTAATCTTTGGCAAATTAATATTAATAATTTTTAAATTATTATATAAACTTTTCTATAAAATATTTAAAATCATATATTCAAATTTAAGTAAATAAAATTCTTATATTTATTTAAGAATTTTATTTATTTAAGAATTTTTTTATATTATGCTTTCATAAACTATTAATGGGGTGGTTTTATGAAATTATTTTATAAAATCTTTATCACGCTTATCATTGTATTAATAATCGAATATTTAATTATTTTTTTACTTTATTACTTTTAAATTAATTCTCCATTTATCCCTACTATTACCTCTCTATAAGGTACTATAGTTTGGGATTGAAGCATTGCATTTTTAATTGAACTTACTATCCCAGAGCAGCAAGGCACTTCCATTCTAACAACAGTTATACTTTTTATATTGTTGCTTTTTAAAATTTCAGCTAGCTTTTCTCTATAATAGTCATTGTCATCTAGTTTAGGACAACCTATTACAGTTATATGATCTTTTATGAAATCTCTATGAAAATTTGCATAAGCATATGCAGTGCAATCTGCTGCTATTAATAAGTTTGCCCCTTCAAAATATGATGCATTAGGATTTACTAATCTTAATTGTACTGGCCATTGGCTTAACTCTGAATTAATACTACTTTTTTCATTTTCCTTCGAATTGCAATCACATCTATCATTCTTTAAAGCCTTTGTGCTTAGGCTTAATCCTGACTTTCTTTCAATTTTCTTCGCCATTGTTCCAGGGCATCCACAAGGCATAGCTTTTCCTTCACCTTTAGTCTCTTTTTGTAATTTATCCATATCCTCTATTCTTCTTTTCACTGCTTCATCATCATAAGCCCCTGCTTCTCTTTCAATTATTTCAATAGCACCTTGAGGACAATTTAAACAATCTCCTAGTCCATCACAGTACGTATCACTAACAAGCTTTGCTTTACCATTTACTATTTCTATAGCTCTTTCATGACATGCATCTACACATATGCCGCAACCATCACATTTTTCTTCATTTATATGAACAATTTTTCTAATCATAATTTATACCTCCATAGCACACATTGATTTAAAAATCTAAAAGAAAATAACACTTCAAATATGTTAATCTATTTTAAGAATATAAAAGAAAAAATAGTCTAACATACTAGTTTATTGATTTTTTAAGATTATTTAACTACTATAGTGTGTTAATTTAATTTCAATCCATGATTAAATTATATCAACTTAAATGTTTTTGGTATGTAACTTATGTTACAGAGTTAATTTTTTATGATTCCAATTTTATGTGAGTTTTTAATAGCCTTTATTTCTTCCTCAATATTTTTATTCAAAGCTACTATAGCTACTGTTGCAGGACCACAACTTCTATTTATATCTATGTTTATATTTTTTTCTAAGACAAATTTCATACCATTATTTTTAGCTAGTTCTTCTGCTTCATATAATATCCCTTTAGATCCTACAGGAACAATTTCTTTGACCTCTTTTAATTCTCTTAAATAGTAAAGAACATCATATTGAAAAATATCCTCATCATATTCATAACTTATCTCTTCTCCAACTTTAGGTATTCCTATAGAATAAATTAGAACATCATCTTTTATATTATTCACCCTAAGTTTAGATTTTTCACTAATTCCAATTATAGTTACTCCTAATCCTGTAGAAACACAAGGGAAATTTTCTTCTGTACTTCCACTAAGCGCAACATCGTTAATATCTGCCAATTCTAATTCACTTTTGATTCCCTTTATTATTTCTTCTCCCGTAGGTTTCATTTCTGCACAAACATTATCAATAACAGTAACCACTTCTGCACCGCTACTTAATACTTCTAAAAGTCCTACTCTAACTGTATATTTTCCTGTTATAAAAGATGGAACCTTTAATGCATCATGTGGCTTGTCTCCTATACTTCCACAGCTATCACAAGCAATTACCATAGATTTATTTTCATCTATATCAACTAACACTAAGTCTCTTATTTTATTTATCTTCATGTAGATTTTCCTCCTTATGTTACTGTTTCTTAAACTTTTTCCAACTTCATTATACATCAAATTTATTCCATATGGTTTTAAAGTATTTTTAATATCAACTATTAATGTTACCAAGTAAAATTAATTATATTTGATTTTTTATTTATAATACCATATTCTTATTTAGTTTATACTAATGTTTCAGGCCTCTTCAAAAAAATAATAACGCAGTATGTTAGCCTATTTTCCATCATACTACGCTCACAGAACCCTCTCATAGCTCTACTATAATCAGAACCTGACACCTTGTCTGATAGGATGCATATTCAGAAAAATATCTAGTTAGTATACTCATCCATTTTGCATCTTTAACTAACTATTTTCTTTCAGATGTCTTATTTGATATAATCGAATATGAATTGTAGATTTCTTCAATAATATACTTAGAGAATCAGTTCTAAATTTCTCAGTTTTACTGAGAAATATCCACAATTATGAATTGTGAATTAAATCGTCTAATAACGTAGCTATATTAGCTATTAATTTTAAGATACTTTATCTATAAGTAAATTCATCCCATCTATTGTATAATACTAAAGATAATTTTATAAAATAAAAGATTTTATATACAGAAGGAGAAGTGAACTGTTAATGGAAAAAGTTACGTTTAAAGGAAGTGCTATGCTTAATCCAGTGCCAGTGGTACTAATTAGTTGTAAGAATAATGAAGGTAAAGATAATGTTTTTACAGTAGGTTGGATTGGAACAGCATGTACTAAACCTCCTATGATTACAGTGGCAATTAGACCTGAAAGATTGTCCTATGAGTACATAAAAGAAACCATGGAATTTGTAGTTAATCTTCCTTCCAAAAATTTAGTTAAGGAAGTAGATTTTTGTGGAGTTCGTTCAGGTAGAACTATTGATAAAGTTAAAGAAATGAATTTTACGATGACAAAATGCGAAAATATTTCTGCTTCATTAATAGAAGATTGTCCTATTTCTCTTGAATGTAAAGTTAAAAGTATCACTCCTTTGGGTAGTCATGATTTATTTTTAGCTGAAATAGTATGTTCACATGTAAATAGTGACTTAATTGATGAAAAAGGTAAAATTCATTTTGAAAAGGCAAATCTTATCTCCTATTGTCATGGAGAATATTTTGCATTAAATCCTAAAGCTTTAGGATCCTTCGGCTATTCTGTAATGAAAAAGAAAACTATGAAAAAGAAAAAAATTAAAAGATAAATTAAGGCATCTTTAAAAATAACTGCTTAGAATTTTTGAATAGTTATTTTTTAATGCCTAAATACTATGAAAGGTAGTGAAATCCTATGGAATTTCTAAAAGTTGCATCTGCTTGTCCTATTACTAATGTAGCAGATGTAGATTTCAATGTAGAAAATATAAAAAACTGTATTGAGGAAGCTATAGAAGAAAATTGCAAACTTGTAGTGCTTCCTGAACTCTCTATTACATCTTATACATGTGGAGATTTATTTTATCAAAGACAATTATTAAATAAAAGTGAAAAAGCTTTAAAAGAGCTTTGTGAGTTTTCTACACATAAAGATATACTAATTGCTGTAGGTGCACCAATAGAGCATAAAAATTTGTTATATAATAGTGCAGTTATAATACTTGATGGTGAAATACTAGGTATAGTTCCTAAAAGTTATCTACCTAATTATTCAGAGTTCTATGAAAAAAGATGGTTTAACAGTGGTTTAAATTTAACTAACGAAAAAGTATCTTTAAGCTTCAGTGAAAACATTCCTTTTGGAACAAATCTTATTTTTACTTGTGGTGATATAAAAATAGGTTTTGAAATTTGTGAAGATTTGTGGGTTACTATACCACCTAGTAGCTATTTAAGTCTTTTAGGTGCGAATATAATATGTAATTTATCATCTTCAAATGAACTTGTAAGTAAAGCAGAGTATAGAAGAAATTTAATTTCAAATCAAAGTGCAAGATGTATGAGTGCATATATTTATTCTTCATCAGGTGTTTTTGAATCAAGTACTGATTTATTATTTAGCGGGCATTTAATGATATGTGAAAATGGCAGCACGCTTTGTGAAAATGAAAGATTCCAAAGACATAATGAAATTATTACATCAACTATAGATGTGGATAAATTAAAAAGTGAACGTTTAAAAAATGTAAGTTTTAGAGATAGTATTCACTTTTGCCCCTATGATGCAGAAATTATAGAATTTGAATTCAAAAACAAAGAAATTATAAGCTTCAATCGTTATATTGATAAACATCCATTTGTACCAAAGAATGAAATTGAAAGAGAAAGAAGATGTAAAGAAATTTTTAATATTCAAGCTGCTGCTCTAGCTAAGAGATTTTCTTATACAAAATCAAAAAAAGCAGTTATTGGCATTTCTGGGGGACTTGACTCCACTTTAGCATTACTTGTAATTGTTAAAACCTTTGATATGTTAGGTGTGGATAGAAAAAATATATTAACTATTACAATGCCTGGCTTTGGTACTACTGATAGAACTTATAATAATGCTATAAATCTCTGTAAGCATCTAAATACAGAAACTAGAGAAATTAATATAGTAGATGCTTGTCTTCAACACTTTAAGGATATTGGCCATGATGTAGATAAACATGATGTAACCTATGAAAATGTTCAAGCAAGAGAAAGAACTCAAATATTAATGGATATAGCAAATAAGGAAGGTGGCCTTTTAATAGGTACAGGAGATTTATCGGAGCTTGCATTAGGATGGGCTACTTATAATGGTGATCATATGTCTATGTATTCTGTAAACTGTTCTATACCTAAGACTTTAGTTAGATATTTAGTGCATTATGTGGCAGAAAAAGAGTTAAGTGGTGAGGTTTCTGAAATTTTACTAGATATATTAGATACACCTGTTAGTCCAGAACTTCTTCCTAAGGATAAAGAAGGCAATATTGCACAAAAAACTGAGGATATAGTAGGCCCTTATGAGCTTCATGACTTCTTCTTATATCATTTTATAAAAGAAGGAGCAACTCCTGAAAAATTATCATTTTTAGCTAAAGCTGCTTTTGTCGAAACTTATTCTAATGAAGAAATTGAGAAATGGTTAAACACTTTCTTAAGACGATTCTTTACTCAGCAATTTAAGCGTTCTTGTTTACCTGATGGTCCTAAGGTAGGTTCTATAAGCCTTTCTCCTAGAGGAGATTTAAAAATGCCTTCAGATGCAAGTTATAATTCTTGGATATAATATAGGGATCCAATGTGAAAACTTAATATATACTCTGGAAAATAAATTCCTTATAGAAACAGATTAACCCATTAGAAATTAAGGATTAATAATGAAGAATGAAAAATT